>WFNX01000027.1 GCA_015488375.1 Mariprofundaceae bacterium
CTGTCGGAAACTGAACGGACAAAGTGCCCGACAGGTCGGTTCGTTAGTGTTTAACTCCATTGCCACGAGCCTCGAGCATCCGGAGCGATCCCATCTTGATGTCCCTGTTCAGCCAGTCGATGGGCGGGCTGTCCGACAGGGTAACTTACGCAGCGTAAGCTAGTTCTACGTCATCGTTGGCAGTTAATGCCGTTGGCCTTTTTAACGAGAGTGCCATCCCGACATGCCCCACAGGGTTCAGCATCTCCGTCGAAACCGGTCGCCCCCTGCTGATACAGGTATTCTACGATGTTTTACTCAGCCAAACAAGCCCTGCAGTAAAAATCCCAGCATATACAACAGACCGACCCGATGCGAACGCAGGAAAAACGCAAAACCCTCCGCCTCGCCCTGCCGGTACAAACGCATGCTTAACGCTAACTGCAACAGCACGGCGGCGAACCAGCCCGCCCAGACCCACAGGCTGTGCTGCAACCAGGCCACCAGCCCCAGCAATAGCATACAGGCCAGCCCCATGGCGATAATGGCCGGCACGGCTCGCTCGCCGAACCAGATGGCCGTCGATTTCACGCCGATATGCAGATCATCCTCGCGATCCGCCAGCGCATAGGCCGTATCGTAACAGAGCGACCACATCACATTGGCGAAAAACAGCAGCCAGGGCACCGGCGAATCCAGCACCGATCCGGTCTCCGCCGCCCAGGCCATGACCGCGCCCCAGCCAAAGGCCATACCCAGCCAGGCCTGCGGAAAATGCGTATAGCGCTTCAGAAACGGATACAGGGCTGCTAGCAGCGCGCCGATCACGGCAAGGCCGATCACCAGCGGCGAGAGCTGCGCCACCAGCAACAGGGCCAGCAACAACATCAGCACAAAACCGGCCAGGGCCGCGCCCGGTGCAATACGCCCGGCGGCAACGGGCCGATCCCTGGTCCGCTCAACATGCGGATCAAATTCGCGATCGGCGAAATCATTGATCACACAGCCGGCCGAACGCATCAGCAACACGCCGAACACAAAAATAATAAAATGTCGAAAATCAGGATGCCCGCCGGAAGCCGCCAGCAGCCCCCACAGGGTCGGCCACAGCAACAGCCAGTAACCGACCGGGCGATCAATGCGCAGCAGGGCAATCCAGTCGCCCGGGCCACCAACCGGCCGAAAATTCATACGCCGTAACGACGGCTCGCACCGGCAATGCGCCGCCAGGTTTCCGGATGAAAGACTTCGACGACCAGCGCCCGCGTCCCCGACGGCGACCTGAGCACTGAACGCCTGCCCCAGCGGCCATTGAACATATCATCCGTTTGCAACTGCACCACGCTTAAATCGGAGCGCGCCAGAGACAGCCCGCGATCAAGCAACAGATTACCCAGTGGCCGCCTGCCTTCCTGCAATTGCTCCATCAGGTCTGCCGGCAGATCGGCCAACGGCAATACCGATTCGGCATCAAAAAGAATCACGCCGCGATGCAGCAGCGATACCCGCCGGCGCAGGGCCGAGTCCTGGGCCTCACAGCCCAGCAGCCGGGCCTCATCCCGGCGCACGGTATCCACAAACTGATCATGCAGGCGCACTTCCAGGCGCATGCCGTAATGCCGCTCCAGAAAGCGGGTCAGCGAACCTGTTACCGTCAGCACGGCCGCCATTTCGCGACCGATGCCGGCATCATCCGCGCGCCATTGCCGTACAGGTATCCATGCCTGCTCATCCAGGGAACCAAAAAACATGCGCGCATCATGGCTGAAGCGGTGCGGCGGTCAAGGACTTGCACATTCCGCACCGTTCAGGCATCATCCGCCGATGATCCCGCGTCTGTATATGGAAATGCCGCTGCAATGTGGCGAAACACTCATGCTGGATAGCCACAGCGCCCACTATCTGCGCACGGTGCTGCGTCGCAATGCGGGCGATCATGTCATTGTGTTCAATGGCCAGGGCGGCGAATACCAGGCCGAGATCATATGCCTGACGCGCTCGGACGCCACCCTGCGCATCCATCGCCATGATGATGTCAGCCGCGAAATTACGCCTGCCATTCACATTATTCAGGCCGCCTGCCGCAATGAAAAAATCGAACATGTATTGCAAAAATGCGTGGAACTGGGCGCGGCCTCGCTGCACATCGTACGCAGTGAACGCGCATCGCTGAAGCTGGATGAACACAAACGCGAAAAACGCATGCAACGCTGGCGAAAAATCATCATTGAAGCCGCAGAACAAAGCGGGCGCACGGCGATTCCGGCGCTGCACTGGCATCCCGGACTGGCCCATATCCATGCCACAGGCCTGAAATTCACCCTGCATCCGGAAGCCTCCCTAAGCTGGAGCCGGGCACGCGAGCATCTGCAGCACCGTACGGACATTACGCTGGCTATTGGCCCGGAAGGTGGCTGGAGTGCTGCGGATTTACAGGCTTTGGACAAGCTCGGCTTTGCCACACTCCGCTTCGGCCCGCGTATCATGCGCACCGAAACAGCCGCCCCGGCCCTGCTGGCCGCCATTCAGGCCGTACTGCCGGCGGAAAATTGCTGATTGTGCATTTGAATGCAGACGATAAAATGCGCACCCCGTACAGGGAAAGCCGATGTAGCTCAGCTGGTAGAGCAGCTCACTCGTAATGAGCAGGTCGTCCGTTCGAGTCGGATCATCGGCTCCAGTTCAAACAGGCATTTGCATGATATGCAGATGCCTGTTTTTATTTAATCCCGTTCGTGGTGCCCCTCACCGCCATGGTGATGTTCTCCATGCTGTGCCCGCTCGCCGCTATCGGCCGCCGGGGTGACCTTGACCGCACATGCCGCCAAGGACATGGTCAGAAACAGTAAAATAATCCATCGCATCGCATCTCTCCTTATTACTGCAGTATAGCAGCAAAAAACCTGCGCGGCAGAGGCTTATCTGCGACTGGAAATTTGCCCGCGAAGCGCAATGATGCCCCCATGTTCTTTGTGATGCCGCATTACCGTACAAACGATACACAAAACGCGCGCTACTTTCGCGACGCCCTGCAAGGACTGTTCGCCCAGACCGATCCGGACTGGCAACTTATCATTGTGGACGACGCCTCACCCGCACCCGTACGCCGGCAATTGCAGCAACTGGCCGAACGGCATCAGGGCAAGATCCATGTAATGTTCGAAGATCGCAACCGTGGCGCAGGTCATTGCCGCAATATCGGTATTCGCGCGGCGGCGGAACATGGCGCAAAAATCATTCTGTTCCATGATGCCGATGATATTTCGCACCCCGAACGGGTGGCGCGAACGCGGGAGATTTTTACATCCCGCCCCGACGTTGACGTCGTTTATGCGCCGTTCGATGTTATTGATGAACAGGGATGTCCTGTGCCGATGACACAGCTGACGCCATCAATCCGGCAAATTCTCGATGTCTATCAACAGCCGCCGCAAGGGCATGATGTCTGGGTGGATATGGGCACGCGTAGCGGCTATATCAACCTGACATCGGCCACCTCCGTGCGCCTCACACTGGCACTGCGGCAGCCTTTCCCCGAACAGCGCGTTTCCGAAGATTTCCACACCTGGATGCGCTATGCCGCCGATGGCGGATATTTCTGTTTCGAGCCCTCGATCCCGACCCGTTATCGCATTCCCCGCCATCAGGCCGGCTCTCATTCCAGGGCGCGCATGGGCCGCGACTTTTATCTTCACAAGGCCGCCGTGGACAGCGATGGCTTTGAGCAGGCCATGCGCATCGCCCTGCAACGCGGGCGCATTCCTGAGCACCGCATCCCCTTATTGCGTCAGGCGTTTCGCCGGAAACTGCAACAACTGCTGGCCGAGGAGGGCATCACCCTGCCGGAAGATGGCGCATAAGCCCGGGCATCATCAGGCCACGCCGATCGCCTCGCGCCAGGCCATGAGCAGGCGGAATTCCTCGTTACTGGTCTCAATCGACAAATCGCGTTTGATTTCCGACAGCGATGCATAGGGATCGGCATCGTCCAGTTCCTGCATCAGCGTATCAAATTTGTCACCGAAATACGCCGGCACATCGATAAAATGAGCCGCCCGGATCAGTGCGATATAATGATTGAGCACCGTCGATTCACTGATTCCCTGATGCGCGGCATTTTCCTGCACGCTCATCCCTTTCTTGTACAGGGAATAGGTATAGGACTGGTTATCATTAACCGGCGGACCCTTGGCAATCAGCTTCGGAATATCGCTTTTTGCCCCGGATTCGGCATCCGGCGCGGCGGCCAGATGTTCGCGAATCACCTCCAGCAGGCGCTCGCCGTAGGCATCCAGCTTGTGCTGCCCCATGCCACTGATACGGGACAAGCCGTCTTCATCCTGCGGCTTGATCCGGCTTAGTTCCGTCAAGGTCACATCGCTGAACACGGCATGCGGCGCCATATCCTCGTCATCCGCCAGTTGCTGCCGGAGTTCAACCAGCTTGTTATACAGCACCTCATCCTTGGCGGCGCCGAAACGCTTCAACTGCCGACGGATGCCGGGCTTGTAGCGCGCCAGCATGATCGGCTCACCGGAAACACCGATTTTCTCCGCCTTGCGCGTCGCCTTCATGGCCGCACGGCGGGAAATATCCTGAACGAAATAGCCATGGTGCACCAGCTGACGCAGAATGGACATCCATTCATCCGCATTGATATCGGCGCCCTTGCCATAGCTTTTGAGCTGGTCATGCCCATGCTCGCGGATGCGTGCATTCTTCGAGCCGCGCAGCACATCAATGACATAACCCATGCCGAAATCTCCGTTCAGCTCACGCACACAGGAGAGCGCCAGCTCGGCCAGCTCCGTGGCATCATAGGTTTCCGGCGGATCAAGACATACATCGCAATTGCCGCATGGCTCTTCCAGTTCCTCGCCGAAATAGCCCAGCAGAACCTTGCGGCGACAGGTCAACGCCTCGGCAAAACCAATCATGCCATTAAGTTTGTGTACCTCGACACGCCGCTGTTCCGGATTCTCGACATTTTCAATCAGGCGACGCACCAGATTCACATCGCCGGAGCCGTACAGCATCAATGCCTCGGACTCCAGCCCGTCACGACCTGCGCGGCCGGTCTCCTGATAATAGGACTCGATGCTCTTCGGCAAATCGTGATGAATCACAAAGCGCACATTGGGTTTATCCACGCCCATGCCGAACGCAATCGTGGCCACAATCACCTTGATGCGGTCGCGCAGGAACTCATCCTGCACCTTGTCGCGCGTTCGTCCGGGCATACCGGCATGATAGGCCGCCGCCCGAATACCATGCCGTTGCAGATTCACGGCCAGATCCTCCACGCGTTTGCGCGACAGGCAGTAAATCACGCCCGATGCATTCGGCCAGCATTCGAGAAACTGCAGAATCTGGGTCAATGGCTGCCGCTTTTCGGCCACCAGATAACGAATATTCGGACGATCGAAACTGGCCACAAAGCATTCGGCCTCTTCCAGCTTCAGACGCTTGGTGACATCTTCCCTGGTATGTTCATCCGCCGTCGCCGTCAATGCCAGCATCGGCACATCCGGGAACATCTCGCGCAATTCGCCCAGCCGCACGTATTCCGGGCGGAAATCATGCCCCCATTGCGAAACACAGTGCGCCTCATCGATAGCGAACATGCCGATTTTGACCGACTCAAGCTTTTGCATGAACGACTTGGACAGCAAACGCTCCGGTGCCACATACAGCAAATCCAGTTCACCGGAAGCAAAGCTGGCCAGCACTTCCTTGGCCTGTGCCGCCTTCAGCGAAGAATTATAATACGCCGCCCTGACGCCGCAGGCCGTCAGGCTGTCCACCTGATCCTTCATCAGGGAGATCAGCGGGGACACTACAATCCCCGTGCCCTCGCGCAAAATCGCGGGAATCTGATAGCAGATTGATTTACCGCCGCCGGTAGGCATCAGGACAAAGGCATCCTTGCCTTCGAGCAGGGAAAGAATGATATCCTCCTGCATGGGGCGAAATTCACTGTAGCCGAAAATATCATGCAGGGCCTTGTATGCCTGTTCTTTGTATTGTTCCGTTATCATAATCGCTCGTCAGTTCCTTTTACCAATGGTTATCCCTGACTGATCCGCACATGCATGGACGATCAGCCATACCGGGAGCCTGCCTGCAGTGCCGAATGCCGTCAGCGACCCTGCCGCCGTTGTTCACTGGCACCACCGCAAACCCTGTTTGTCACCGGTATATAAATATCACACCATGGATAACAGCAAAATGCAAGCTTTTCATTGGCATCCCCTGTTTTTACGCGCAGCATCCCTGCCATGAACCAGGCAGAAGCCAACGCCGGACTGGCACAGAAAAGCATTCTGATCACCCGCAGCCGCCAGCAGCAGGATGAGCTGGCCGGCATGATCCGCCAACGTGGCGGCGTACCGTTTTCCTTTCCCTGTCTGGAAATCGAACCCCTGCTCGACAACATACGCCGGGGCATCAATATGCTGCGTCCCGGTGATGATGTCCTGTTTACCAGCAGCAATGGCGTCCATTGCTTCTCCCGCGCAGCCCGCCAGTTGCCGCACAGGATTCTGGCCGACTGCCGGGTCGCCGCCGTCGGCAAAAAAACCGCAGCCGCTCTGCGACAAATGGATATCGAACCGGCCCTGATCGCCGACCCGCCATCACAGCAGGGGCTGATCGAATGCTACCAACAGGCAGGCCTGCCCAAACGGCTGATTTTCTTCCGTGCCGAACAGGGCAGCGAGAAACTGGGCGAATTTCTGCGCGAACATCATTGCCAGGTCCAGACCATTCATGCCTACCGTATGCGCTGCCCGAACGGAAACAGCAGCGTGATGCAGCAAATGCTGGCCAATCATGAGATTGATGCGGTATTGCTCGGCAGTGCGCAAACCGCGCGCCATTATGTGCAGCGCATCGGCAATGCCGCACTGGCCAATACGCCGGTCATCGCCGTGCTCAGCGAGCAGGTAGCGCAAGCCGCCCGGCAGCAGGGACTGGACGTGCAGGTTGTCGCGAAAAATGCTAGTTTTGACTCCCTGCTTGATGATCTGGCACAATATTTCTCACAGGAGGACTGAAATCCATGTCGCTTCCGGACCTGACTGTTCGCCCGCGCCGCCTGCGCCGTAATCCCGCTATCCGCCGCATGGTGCGGGAAACCTCGCTGTCTGCAGCGGATCTCATTTATCCGGTTTTTGTTGATGAAACGATCAGCGAGGCCGTTCCCGTCGCCAGCATGCCCGGCGTATCGCGCATTCCGCTCTCCGACGTGGCAAGCGTAACGCAGCAGGCCATGGAGCTGGGTATCCCCGGTCTGATTCTGTTCGGTATTCCGGCGCACAAGGACGCCACAGGCTCCGCCGGCTGGGATGATCAGGGTATTGTGCAACAGGCCATTCGGGCGGCCAAGCAGGCATGCCCGGAAGCCTATATCATCGCCGATACCTGTTTCTGCGAATATACCGACCATGGTCATTGCGGCGTTCTCGATGGCGAGCATGTCCACAATGATGCGACACTGCAGAACCTGCAACGCGAAGCCGTTTCCTATGCCCGGGCAGGCGTGGATATGGTTGCGCCCTCCGGCATGATGGACGGCATGATCGGCGCCATTCGCAGCGGCCTGGACGATGCGGGATTCACGGAGTTGCCGATCATGTCCTATGCCGTCAAATATGCCTCCGCCTATTTCGGCCCTTTCCGCGATGCCGCCGACTCCACACCGACATTCGGCGACCGCGCCAGCTACCAGATGGACCCGGCCAACCGGCGCGAGGCGCTGAAAGAAGCGCAACTGGATGTTGCCGAAGGCGCGGACATCCTGATGGTCAAACCCGCACTGGCCTATATGGACATTATCCGTGAGGTTAAAGATGCGACCGACCTGCCCATGGCCGTTTACAATGTGTCCGGCGAATATGCGATGATCAAGGCCGCCGCGGAAAAAGGATGGATTGATGAACGCCGTGTGGTCATGGAAACCATGATGTCGTTCAAGCGCGCAGGCGCCGATCTTATTCTGACCTATCATGCCATGGATATTGCCCGCTGGCTGCAGGACTGATGTCGATGAGCAAGGCCGAAGACAAAACACCTGATACCGACGAACAGGGTACGGCACCGGCCGCGCCGCGCCGTAAACGCCGCTGGCCGGCACTGCTGGCATTGTTGCTGGCCCTGGTCGCCATTGCCGGCGCCCTGCTGCTGGGCGGACAACTGGATCAGTATCTTCCGGCCGGCCTGCGACACTCCGCTCCCGCAGACATCACCAGAACCGCGCCGGTACAGCGCCCTGCCCCCAGGGCAGCAGTACAGCCAGCACCGGCTGCACAACCCGTTCGGACGCCTCCGCGCACCGAGGTAACGCCGCCTCCGGCCCCACGCCACCCGCCCATGAGCAGCGATGAAGCCAGGGCATTAATGCAAAGCATCGACGGCCTCAACCGCAGCATTCGTTCATTGCAGCAACAGCAGCAAGCCCTGCAGAACGCGCTGGAAAAACAACAGCAGATGCAGCTGACCATCCGCCTGCGCTGGATCACCGCAGAGGACAGCAAGCTGCCGCAAATCGCCATGGCCTGGGAAGAAATCTATCTGCTGCCGGAACTCAGCGAGGAACAACGCGCACAGGCAGAAACAATGCTGCGCCTGGCCAACCGTGACCTGATGCAACTCCGGCGCTGGCAGACAACGCTTGAACACTGGGCTACGCATCTGGCCGCGCCGCGCCAGCCTGACATCATCCCGCACCCCGAACATCCGTGGCTGGCATGGATCGCCTCACAGTTCCATCTGCGCAAGGCGCCTGCGGCGGATGTCGCGCAACTGGACGAACTCAGCCATCAGTTGCTGGCCGTCGCACAGTCCCTGCATATGGAGCAGTGGCCGGATGAACAGCAATGGAAACAGTTGCGCGCCCGGCTGATATTGCTGGCGGAAGAACAACAGATGAATTTGAACCTGCCGGAAAGCTTCCGGGCCATCGCCGCCGACAAGGCCACCCTGCAAGCCACGGCCAAAGCCTGGCTGGAAGGAGATCGCTGATGCGTTTTTCACTGCTGTTACTGCTTGCGCTGATTGCCACCGTACTGCTGACACTGTTTCCGGAAACAGCGCAACAAACATTGCGCGTGGAAGCCTTCGGCTGGGTTTTCGAAACCAAACAGGGGGCTTTCACCGTGGCCCTGCTGGTGTTGCTGTTTGCCGCTTGGCTGTTGCGGATCATCATCGGCGCTCTGCTGGCCGGCCCCGGCCAGATGTGGCGTTCGATAACCCTGAACAGCAAAAAACGGGAAGAACAGCGCCTGCAAAAAGCCCTGGCCGATATGATCAATATGCATGGCGATCTCGGACGCAAGGCCCTGCAACGCAAATATCGCATCGTGCCCAGCTGGCTCGGCACCCTGCTGGCCACGCTGGCCACCGAAGCGGCCGATCAGCGCCTGGAAAGGGACAAGGACACGCCCCTGCGCATCGCCCTGGCCGCCCGCCTGGCCACCTCGCCGCATGCCGCACGACGCGCCCCGCCGGAGCAGCGCAAGCTGTTGCTACAGGCATGGCTGGACGCATTTCCACAATCCCCGCTTGCCCGCATGCGCATGGCGGAAATGCTTGAGGAGGAAGGTCAGTGGAAAGCCGCCGCCGAACTCTGGGAAGCCCTGGATAAGGAAGGGTTGCTGTCATCCGAACGCAGTCATGCACGGCTTGCACAGGTCTGGCTGCAACTGGCTGAAACGGAGCCGGACTATGCCTCACTCTATCTGCAAAAGGCATTCCGCCTGCAACCTGAACGACTGGATCTGGCGCTGCGCCTTGGGCGCGCCCTGATTGCGGAACAGGAACGTCAGGCCGCCATCAAACTGTGGTGGAAAGTGTTGGAAACACATGCCGACATGGCTGTTGCCGGCGCCCTGCTCGAACAACTGGCGGATGAGCCGTTGCAGCATTACAAAAAACTGGACCGTCGTCCCCGCCATAAATGCAATACGGCGCATTTATGGCTGAAAGCGGAACTGGCTCATCGGGCCGGCCTGGATGGCCTGGCCAGGGATCAGATTCAGGTACTGACCGAAGAAGCCGACTGTCGCGAAGCATGGCTCAGCCTGGCGCGCTGGCACATGGAGGCCGGAAACTTCGACCAGGCATGTCAGTGTTTCAACCGGGTGCTTTGATCAGGCGGACAAGCGAACGCTGGACAACCGCCACGATCATTGCTTGACTAGGGATAGGGATGGTCTATTCCTGTAAGGAGGTTGCAATGTTTCTCAAAAACAAAAAATCCGGTGATCTTGCCCACGTCGAGGCCCTGCTGGAACTGGTGGACCCGCATGAAGACAGTGTGACCGTACGCTATCAGGCTGGCGAAGAGGTCGGCGAACCGGTACGGGAAAGCAAGAGCATGCTTGTTTTTCCATCGGATGAGGCACTTCCCCGTTGCTGGCTTGATCCCCATTACAGAGTAACTTTCGAATAACGCACATCGGTGCCTGAATGCCACCCGACATCGGGTGGCATTTTATTGCTTGCATCGCACGCGGTTTATCAGAATAATCCGCGCTCCCGCAAGCAGCGCCTTAAGGGCAGGTAGCTCAGTCGGTAGAGCAGAGGACTGAAAATCCTCGTGTCGGGGGTTCGATTCCCTCCCTGCCCACCACTCTTTTATACAGGGGAGCCATTCGGCTCCCCTGTCTTTTTTCTGTCGCACCCATTTTCATTTCCCTGCCGGGCCCGTCACATATTCAACCTCAAGCACGGTAGCCATGGCCGCCTGTTCAATTTCCTCTCGTGTATATGCCGTGCCACTGCCGGTTTGATGTTCGCCGACAATATAGCAAGCATCTCCCTCTACCCGGACCCGAACCACGCCGGCTGCCTGAACCGCATAAAAATCAGCAACAGCCATCGCTAGCATGCCTGGCTCCCGTCCTTTGGCCCATCGCCACAAAGATTGTTTCCGTACACGGGTGATGCGCTGCGCTGCATCCAGTGTAAGCACAATATCCGCGCCATGCGGCAACTGCCGCATGGCATGCAGGGTCAGGCGTTCAAAATGCTGCATGAAGCCCTGCAACTGCACGGGCGTCATGCGTCTGTCAGGAGGCAGTTGCTGCTCCTGACGCAGACGCCAGCGAAAAGCGTCCTGCATGGAGGGAACCTGCAAATACAGCAACATATCCAGGCAGGAAAACCAGTGCTGATAATCCGTCGCCAGTCGCCGGTTCACATAGGCGCGCCAGCGACCATGGCGATCCTGTTCGGCTTCCAGTGCATTCACCGGTTGCTGTAATTCCGCCTCCGGCTGTGCCGGCGTGCCCACGCACCAGCCTTCAAAAATCAGCACATCGACCTTCCCTTGCCACAGTGGCCGGCTCGTCTCATCACAAGGCTCATCGCGGCCCTTGTCGAAACGAGGCAGACGAATGCAGTCTGTTGCTCCCATGCGCCCCAGCCGGAGAAACAGGCGTTCACCCTGTTGCACATCATGTGTGCCCGGTACGCCACGGGTTCGCAGCAGCGGGTGAACCCCGGCCGCCAGGGACGCGCGCGCCCGGCCCGGCAAATAAAAATCATCCAGTGACAATACGGCAGCATGCAGACCGTATTGCCGCAGCAGACAGGCCAATACGCGCGCCAGTGTCGATTTCCCGCTTCCCTGTGCGCCATTAATCCCGACGACCCACATGCGGTCGCCACATCGCGCGGCAATCTGTGCCGCCAGCGGCTGCAGATACCGATCCGCCTGCTCCCTGTACCCGGCAGGCAGATGCAGCGCCTGAATCAGCGCACGCAGTGAATCGTGATGCGGCATAGGCTGACATCGTAATCGCACGAACAGCGGAAAGCACCCTGTGCTATACTGTCGATAGCATTCGCGAACCATGGAGGGGAAACATGAAACCAGGCGACCATCAAAAAATCACCCGTAAAGCCGTGCAACTGTTCATCGCACACAGCCCCGGCAACTTTTCCGCATTACTGCAGGACTATCTCGACGACATCGTTGACGGCTCGAAAGATGCCGATACCAAACCTTTGCATATCCGCTCAACCAACTGGCATTTTTATCGCGCCAATGACCTGCTGCAACCCATACAGATTAAAATCCTCGGCCTGATGCCGTTGACCATTTATCCCACCTCCGATCATATTCTGAAACTGCGTATCGAACAGCTGCATAAGGAATGCCGCAAAGGCGCATCGGATGATTTATTCAATCTGGTCGGCCGGGTTCTGCATCATACGCAGGATATGAGCACACCGGCGCATGTCGTGCCGGTCTATCATGGCTTGGATGTGCTGGATCTGGTCGAGGACGCCCTCAATGTGCGTGACAGTTTCGAGGATCACTCCGAAACCGTCAGCGAACAGACTCTGGCCGACATGAACATCGACAGCGAACGCTTCAGCGAGATTACGGCCAGCCCGTGCGACCTGTTCAGCAATTACGATAGCGCCGCCCGACGCACGCTGCAACTGCTCTATGGGGGCAGCACATCCACCTTTTCAGCCACCGTCAACGGCGAGGAAAAACAGCTATCCTGGTCGCTGTTCTGGCAGCAATGGACACCCGACCTGCATGACGATGCCAGCCTGCACGGCTTCGGCCAGTACGGCATACTGGGCCGGCATTTCGGCCAGCCGGACATCCGGGTCGATAACGATCATTATCATATATCGGCAGATGTTTATGATGCCTTTTATCGCCAGCAGATTGGCAAAATGCTGGAAGACAGCATCCGCGCCCTGGCCCGGGTCCGCGGGTTAATGGCCACCGGCTGAATCAGCCCTGCTCCAGCCAGGCCATCAGTTGCGCCTCGTCAGCCACGGCAATCCCCAACTCCTCGGCCTTGCGCAGTTTGGAACCGGCTTTGGCACCGGCAATAACCAGGTCGGTTCTGGCCGACACGGATGAAGTCACATGCGCCCCCAGCGCACGCAATCGCGCCTGTGCCTGTGCACGGGGCATCTGCTCCAGCGTACCTGTCAGCACGATCGTCTTGCCGGCCAGCGGATGATCGGAAGGTGTTGCCGCCACCTCCTCCGCCTGTGGCTGTACGCCGTTCGCCAGCAATGCCTGAATGGTTTGCCGGTTATGCGCCTCGGAGAAGAAGTCCTGAATACTGGCCGCCACCTCCGGCCCAATACCCTCCAGCTCCTGCAACTGCTGCGCATCGGCGGCCATCAGGGCCTCCAGCGTTCCGAATGCGCCGGCCAGCGTGCGCGCCGTCACCTCGCCGACATGACGGATGCCCAATGCATAGATAAAACGTGACAGGGCGGGCCGTTTTGATTGCTCCAGCGCCTGCCGGAGATTGGCCACCTTCTTCTCGCCCATGCCCTCCCATTGCTGCAATCGTGACCAGTCCAGCGCGTAAAGATCAGCCACCGAAGCCACCAGCCGCTCATCGACCAGTCTGGCAATCAGCTTGCTCCCCAGTCCTTCCACATCCATGGCATTACGCGAAACAAAATGCTTCAGCGACTCTTTTAATTGCGCTGCACAGGAAAGACCGCCACTGCAACGGATGGCCACCTCGCCTTCTTCCCGCACCACATGCGCAGCGCAGACCGGACAACATGTCGGTACCGCAGGCATACTGCCCGTGCCGGCCTTGATCGTCCGCACAACCTCCGGGATCACATCGCCGGCACGCCGCACGACCACCTGCGCACCGGTACGTATCTCCTTGCGCACCAGCTCATCGGGATTGTGCAATGTGGCACGGGATACCTGCACGCCGCCGACATGCACCGGCTCCAGTACAGCGACCGGCGTAATCACGCCGGTACGCCCCACCTGCCAGATCACATCGCGGATTCGGGTCACAACTTCCTCGGCCGGGAATTTATGCGCAATCGCCCAGCGTGGCGAACGGGCCACGCTGCCCAGCCTTTGCTGGGCGGCAAAGTCATCCACCTTGTACACCAGGCCATCGATATCATAGGCAAGCTGGCCACGCCGCTGCTGCCAGGCGGCATATATACGCAATAATGCGTCGGCATCATCGGCCGTTTCCGTCTGTTGCACCGGGAAGCCGAGCGCCGCCAGGCGCTGCAGCAGGGCCGATTGACTGTCGGCCAGCGCATCCCCGCCCAGTCCGACCCCATAGGCAAAAAAGTTCAGCCGGCGTGCAGCGGTCACTTTTGCATCTAGCTGGCGCAGGGAGCCCGCCGCCGCATTACGCGGATTGGCGAACGGTTTTTCATGGCATCGCTGCTGACTGGCATTGAGTTCGGAAAATGCCGCATGGGACATATACACTTCACCACGCACTTCCAGTACATCCGGCACATCCCCCGCAAGCGTCCAGGGAATATCGGCAATCGTGCGTACATTATCGCTCACATCCTCGCCGACGCGGCCATCGCCGCGCGTTGCCGCATAGACCAGTTCTCCCTGCTCATAGCGAAGGTTCAGCGCCAGCCCGTCCACCTTCGGTTCGACCAGATAGCGAAACGGCATACCATCCAGGATTTCGCGCACGCGCCGGTCGAAATCAATAATCTCATCGTCCGTAAATGCATTGGCCAGGGACAGCAGCGGCAGGCCATGCCGCCGCGCCTGAAAGGTGGTGGATGGCGGCGCCCCCACCGTCTGCGTCGGTGAATCCGCCGGTACCGGCTCACCCAACTGCTGCTCCAGCAACTGCAACTCGCGCAGCATGGCATCGTAAGCCGCATCCGAAATCAGCGGCCGGTCCAGAACATAATAATGATAATTGTGTTTCTTCAGCGCGTTGCGAAGTTCCTGAATCCGCCGGCGCAAAAGATCGCTACTGGCCTGTTTGCGCCCCATCTGCCGATTCCCCCAATAAACCCTCCACGGCCTGCAACACCGGAGCAGACATCCAGTCCACCGCGCCAATCATATGGTAACGCACGGTACCCTGCCGATCGATCAGAAAAGACTCCGGATATTTGAACACGCCATACCGCCGCGACACGGCAGCGTCCTGATCATGCAGCACCTGAAACGGCAGATGATTCTCACGCACAAAACCTTCCAGTTCCTGGCGATTGCGATCGATTGAAACGGCCACCACCTTCAACCCGCGGCTGGCCATATTGCGATGCAGCTCCGCCATGGACGGCAGCTCCTGACGACACGGCGGACACCAGGTAGCCCAGAAGTTCAGCAGCACCACACCTTCCGTCGGCAACGAATGCGTCACACCCTGCAAATCAGGCAGCGAAAAATCGACCGCCACATCCCCTTCGCGCACCGGCACCTGCGCTTCCGGCAGGGCATACCAGAAGGCTCCGCCCAGTCCGCCGATGACCAGCAATATCAGCAGCCAGCGTTTTAACATGCCGTTTCCGCCTGCTGCAGGGCCGTCGCCAGTTCCTCTCTGTCCACGCGGTGTTTGAACAATACGCGATCATTGAGCACCAGCACCGGCACATCCATGCCGTAACGTATCAGCAGGCCCTTGTCACAATCCACATTGACCTCTTCCCAGGTGCACAGGCCATCAGCCGCAGCCGCTTTCAGCACTGCTTTCGCATCATCACACAGACAGCATGCCTGCCGGCTCATCAAACGGATATGCGGCAACATCATGGCTTCGGAGGCTCGGGCAATTTCACCAGTGCGAACACCTGATCGCCATGGCGGTCCAGCATAACCCGCAGCACATCTCCCGGCTTGAAACCCTCCAGCATCTTCTTGAACGAGGCAGCATCCTTCACCACCCGGCCATTAATGCGATAAATGATATCGCCCCGGCCAATCCCGGCCCGTGCCGCAGGAGAACCGCGTAACACCTGACGGATCACCACGCCCTTGTCCACGCGCGCCTGCAACTGCTTGGCCCGCTCCGGCGTCAGATCCTCAACCACCACGCCCAAGCGCACCCGTTTCGTCGCTGATGCCGCCTTGCCATGTGTGCTTTCATCGTCCGGCATCTCTTCGACGGTGACGATGATTTCCTTCGGCTTGCCATTACGAATGACGCGAACCTTGACCTTGTCGCCCGGACGATGACGCGCCACCCGAATCGGCAGATCGTGGGCGTTTTTGATCAACTCACCGTCCAGCGCCACGATCACATCACCGGCCCGTATGCCGGCCTTGTCCGCTGCCGAACCCGCCTGTACCTGCGGCACCAGTGCGCCATGACGGTTGGGCAGACCCAGTGCCTTCATGGTTTCCTTGTCAACATCGGCAATGAAAACGCCCAGCCGTGCGCGCGTGACATGACCGGTCTTTTTCAGCTCATTGATGACCGATTTGGCCAGATTGATCGGAATGGCAAAGCCGATGCCGTTATTACCGCCACTGCGGGAATAAATCGCAGTATTGATACCGACAACCTCGCCGCGAACATTGAACAGCGGCCCGCCGGAATTACCCGGATTAATCGCGGCATCGGTCTGGATAAAATCATCATACGGACCGGAACCAATCACACGCCCCTTGGCCGAAACGATACCGGCGGTCACCGTCTGCTCCAGGCCAAACGGATTGCCGATGGCAACCACCCAGTCCCCCACACGCAGTTTGTCCGAATTGCCCAGACGCACCTTTTTCAGATGACGGGCCTTGATCTTCAGCAACGCAATATCGAGTTTGGGATCGGTACCGATGATCTCGGCCTCATGCTCCTTGCCATCCCGCGTCTTGACGATGACCTCATCCGCACTGTCCACGACATGGTTATTGGTCACGATATAGCCATCAGTGGAAATGATAAACCCGGTTCCCAGCGCATGCCGTTCCTGCGGTGGCATATTCTGGAAAAAATCCTTGAAAAAATCCTCGAACGGAGAGCCCGGCGGCAAGCCGAATCCCGGCGGCATCCCCGGCTGACCATTGCTGCGGACAATTTTCGTCGTGCTGATATTCACCACCGCATCGGCCTGACTCTCAGCCAGATCGGCAAAGCTGTCGGGAAGTGCATAGGCTGCCTGGCTGAACATCATGATCAGGCCGGCAAAGAGGAAATGCTGGAATCGCGTCAATCGAATCTCCTTATTTAGTTAGATAGAACCGGATGGCAATTTTTTATGTTCCTAGATGAACAGAACATGAAAAAATGACTAAACAGGACGCAAAGGAATCACCTGCCCCTGCTGCACACGGATAATCTCACCCTTGCCGAGATGCTGCAAGGGTCGCCGCTTCATCACCCAGAGCCAGGCCAGCAACACGCCAAGCAGGGCGCCGGCCACGCTCCACAGTTCACCCTGCGCCGCCACGGCTGCGGCCAGAAGCTGCCCTGTCACGCCACCGATCACGAAGGCCAGCATCGGCAGACCGTAAAGCACGGCTGTCACTTTCAGCAAGGCTCCGTCAGCGATGCGAATGGTCACCGTATCGCCCACCCGGGCGCCGAGCCGGTTATGCACATCCATTTCGGCAAATCGCCGGGTCCATGCGCCCAGCGTACCGCAGGCAGCCTGACCGGCACAATGACCGCAGGCACTGGCCCGGGCGCCACGTACGCGCGCCGTGTCACCGCTGACTTCCATGACAATCGCCTGTTGTTCCAATATTGACTCCTGTGCACAGGCTGTGCGCCTGCATTCCCGGCTTGCCGGAGCATGCAGGGCATCATAGCCTGAGCTATTCATGGACGCAAAGAAACAACCATCTCTGCAGGTTGACTACCTGATTATCGGCCGGGGCGCAGCGGGCCTGCTGGCCGCGGCACGCCTGCAGGCATATGGCAAGGTAGCCATCGTCAGCAAGGGCGGCAGCAATGATTCCAACACCTGGGTTGCCCAGGGGGGTATTGCCGGCGTGCTGTCTGACGATGACTCTATCGAGGCGCATGTGCAGGATACCCTGGCCGCCGGCGCAGGCCTGTGTCGCGAAGCGGTAGTGCGCGAGGTTATCGGCCGGGGCAGCAAGATTATCCGCGAACTGATCGAAATCGGCGCCTCATTCGATACGCATCGTGGCGAACTGCATCTGACCCGTGAAGGCGGGCACAGCCGGCGTCGTATCGCCCATGCGCAGGATGCAACCGGCCGGGCCATTGCCGAGGCCCTGCAACTGCAACTGCAGGGCGACATTATTCACCTGGCCGATCATGCCGCCATTGATCTGATTACCAATTATCATATTGGCGATTACTCCGGCTCCAACCGCTGCCTGGGCGCCTACCTGCTGAATAACGAAGGTCAGGTTCTTACCGTTGCCGCACGCTTCACGATTCTGGCCACCGGCGGTGCCGGCAAGGTCTATATGTACACCTCCAATCCGCACGGCGCCAGCGGTGATGGCATCGCCATGGCCTGGCGCGCCGGTTGTCCGATTGCGAACATGGAATTTATCCAGTTTCATCCCACCTGCCTGTTTCACCGCGACGGCTCCAATCTGTTGCTCAGCGAAGCGCTGCGCGGTGAAGGCGCATACATCACCGATGCCCGGGGGCGGCGCTTTACTTTTGACTATGATACGCGCGGCGAACTGGCCCCGCGCGACATCGTGGCCCGCGCGATTGATCATGAAATGAAAAAGCAGGGCGTGGACTGCATGTATCTGGATGCCCGGCATCTGGGCGCGGACAAAATCCGGCGCCAGTTCCCCAATATTCAGCAACGCCTGCAACAGCTCAATCTCGATCTGCTCCATATGCCCATTCCGATCGTCCCTGCCGCCCATTACACCTGTGGCGGCATCAATACCGATGTTGCCGGCCGCACCGCCATCGAACACCTCTATGCCATCGGTGAAACCGCATGTTCAGGATTGCACGGCGCCAACCGGCTGGCCAGCAATTCACTGCTGGAATGTCTGGTCATGGCCGACTGCTGCGCGCGGCGCATTCTGGCGCAAACACCACCGGCATTGCGCCCGCTGCCGACCTGGGATGACAGCGGAGTGGAACCCGAAACCGAACGCATTCCGATTAAACAAAACTGGGACGAAATTCGCGCCATCATGTCACACTATGTCGGCATTGTGCGCTCCAACGAACGACTGCGCCGGGCCAGGCGCCGGCTGTTCGTTATCCAGCAGGAAATTGCTGATTATTTCTGGAAATACCCGGTATCCAGGGATCTGATCGAACTGCGCAACCTGGCCCATGTGGCCGAACTGATTATCCGCTCCGCCCAGCAACGGCACGAATCCCGCGGCCTGCATTTTTCAACCGACTACCCCGAGCGCCTGCCCCGGGCGGAAGACACCATCCTCTATCCCTCGCAAAGCGATGGACCATAAACGGAACCTGATCATTGATATCTCCGGCCGCGTGCAGGGCGTCGGCTTCCGCTATCATACCTGCCGCAAGGCCAATGCCCTGGGACTGTGCGGCAAGGTCTGCAATCTGCCTGATGGCCGCGTACGCGTCTGGCTCGGCGGCGATGCCACAGCCGTTGAACAAATGATTGCCTGGCTGCGCCACGGGCCCGATCATGCCCGCGTGGAGCATATTGCCATCCGCCCGCATGCGCAGCCCGTGGAACAACGACCCTTTATCATCAGCACATAAGCATCAGCAATAAAAAAGGGGCCGCCCGAAAGGCAGCCCCCGTGATCCCGTTTCCGAGAAACTCAGCTTTCCGCTTCGTCCGTTTCCCCACCGGCCGGCGTTTCAACCAGCTCGATCACTGCCATCGGCGCCGCATCACCGGCCCGGAAGCCTGTCTTGATAATGCGCGTATAGCCACCCGGACGATCGGCAAAGGCCGGTGCCACATCGGCAAACAGATGATCAACGATCGGGCGATAACGCAGTTTGGCCAGCGCCTGACGACGGGCATGCAAATCACCGCGTTTGCCAAGCGTAATGAGTTTTTCAACATAAGGACGAACGGCACGTGCCTTGGCAGCCGTCGTTTCAATACGTCCATGTTCCAGCAATGCCGTGGCCAGGTTGGCCAGTACAGCACGACGATGTCCGGTGGGCAGCCCCAGCGATCCGCGATGCTTACGGTGTCTCATGTTATCTCCTCTTAATCCTCGGCTCAGCCTTCCGCTTCTTCCTGCGGCGGCCAGTTCTCCAGTTCCATGCTGAAGATTCATCTTCTCAAGCACTTCCTTGATTTCAGTCAGCGATTTGCGGCCGAAATTCGGCGTACGCAGCATTTCCTGTTCGGTGCGCTGAACCAGATCGCCGACGCGGAAAATATCATCACTCTTCAGGCAGTTCATCGAACGTACCGACAGATCCAGGTGATCGATCGGCTGTGCCAGCAGTTCTTCCAGCTCGTGATTATCTTCCTCAACCACTTCGCCTTCATCCACGGCCGTGAAATCGGCAAAGACCACCAGCTGTTCCTTGATAATGCGCGCCGCCTCGCCAATGGCTTCTTCCGGCGTCAGTGAGCCGTCTGTCTCAATTTCCATGATCAGCTTGTCATAGTTCGTCTTCTGGCCGACTCGCGCCTGCTCAACACGCGTGGCAACACGGTGTACCGGCGAGAAGGATGCATCCAGCAACAAGGTCCCCACCGGACGCTCATCCTGTTCACGCTCGGTTGCGGGCACATAGCCGCGGCCCTTTTTAAGGGTCGCCTCGAACTTCAGCGCGCCGTCTTCGTTCAGATGCGCCAGCACCATATCCGGGTTCAAAACCTGCACGCCGGCCGGACACTGGATATCACCGGCCGTCACAATGGCAGGGCCCTTAACGTCCAGCTGAACCTGTGCTTCATCATTGTTTTCCATGCGGAACGACACTTCCTTGAGCACCAGCATGATATCCAGCACATCCTCGCGGACGCCCTTGATGGTATCGAACTCGTGCATCACGCCGTCGAACTTGACGGAAGTGATGGCCGCGCCGGTCAGCGATGACAGCAGCATCCGCCGCAGGCTGTTACCGATGGTCGTGCCATGGCCGCGTTCCAGCGGCTCGAAAGTGATCTTTGCAGAACGACCCGGGATTTTTTCCTCAATGGTAATGCTACGTGGCTTGATAAGATTCATCGCTGCCCTCTGTCAGTTATTTGGAGTACAATTCAACGATCAGCTGTTCGCGAATATTCGGATCCAGCTGGTCGCGTGCAGGCAGTTCGCGGAATACGCCCTGCTTGCTGGTCAGATCAACATCAATCCATTCAGCCGTACCGCGATCTGCAGCCGCTTCGGCAGCAGCCTTGACGCGCAGGTGCTCCCTGGCTTCCTCAACCAGTTCAATGCGCGCACCAACCGGCACACGGCAGGACGGAATATTCACAACCCGACCATCCATTTTAACCAGCTTATGGCGTACGATCTGACGCGCCTCGGTTCGGGAACTGGCCAGACCCATGCGATAAACCACATTATCCAGACGCGATTCCAGCAGATGCAACAGATTCAGACCGGTAACACCGGGCATACGGTCGGCATCCGAGAAATAGCGGACAAACTGCTTTTCCTGCAGGCCGTAAATACGCTTGACCTTCTGCTTCTCACGCAGCTGCAGGCCGTAGTCAGAGGTCTTGGAACGACGGTTCTGACCATGCATACCCGGCGCAAACGGACGACGTTCCATCGCACATTTGGCGGAGTAGCACTTGCTGCCCTTCAGATAAAGTTTTTCGCCTTCACGTCGACACAGACGACATTTGGCTTCGAGATAACGTGCCATGTATGATTCTCCTAAACGCGGCGCCGTTTCGGCGGACGGCATCCATTGTGCGGAATCGGGGTAACGTCGCGAATCGACGTGACGTTAATGCCCGCTGCGGCAATGGCGCGCAGGGCTGATTCGCGACCGGAACCCGGACCCTTAACCAGCACGGCTGCATTTTTCACGCCATGCTCAAGAGCCTTCTGCGCGGCCTTTTCTGCAGCCATCTGTGCAGCAAACGGCGTGCTTTTACGCGAACCGCGGAAATCCGCGCCGCTGGTCGCCCAGCAAATCGCATTGCCGGCTTCATCCGTAAAGGTAATGATCGTATTGTTAAACGTAGCCTGAATATGTGCCACCGCATTGGCAACATTCTTGCGGGCACGTTTCTTAGCCGAAGCTTTTGGTGCAGCCATATCAACTAACCCCTATTATTTCTTCTTGCCGGCAACAGTGCGGCGAGGGCCCTTGCGTGTACGGGCATTGGTTTTACTGCGCTGACCACGCACCGGCAATCCGCGACGGTGACGCAGTCCGCGATAGCAGCCCAAGTCGGTCAGGCGCTTGATATTCATCGTTACTTCACGACGCAAATCACCCTCAACGGTCATATCTTCGTTGATAATCGCACGAATGCTGTCCACTTCCGCATCGCTCAGATCCTTGACGCGCGTATCCGGGTTAACCTTGGCCGCTGCCAGAATCTTTCGCGAACTGGTCAGGCCAATGCCATAGATATACGTCAATGCAATCTCTACACGCTTCTGCGTCGGAATATTTACTCCGGCTATACGAGCCACTTCAAGCCTCCTTGAGCCTCATGAAAAAGGGCGCGAAGATTAGCCATACAGGCCTCTTCACGCAACCATTATCCTTGGCGCTGTTTGTGACGGGGGTTTTCGCAAATAATACGAACCACGCCCTTGCGTCGAATCACGCGACACTTGTTACACATTTTCTTTACTGATGCACGGACTTTCACGTCTGCACTCCTTAAGCAATCTTGCGTCGTCTACTTTTCGCGGTAGCTGATGCGACCGCGGGACAGGTCATAGGGTGAAATTTCCACCGTTACCTTATCCCCGGGCAAAATACGAATATAATATTTACGCATCTTGCCTGAAATGGTGCACAATAATTCGTGCCCGTTTTCGAGTTTCACCTTAAACATGGCATTGGGAAGTTTCTCCACAACCTCGCCGGTCATTTCAATAATATCTTCCTTGGCCATATCAGTCGTTTACCACCCGCTTCAACTTTTCCAAAACCTCATCCATTGCCCCCGATGCATCAATCCTGGCAAAACCTTCCTGTTGTTCGTAAAACGATAACAACGGCCGGGTCTGCTCATGATAGACATGCAAACGATCGGCAATGACATCCTCGCGATCATCCTCGCGCTGATAGAGTTCGCCACCGCAACGGTCGCACACCCCTTCTTTTTGGGGTGGCGAATAATGCCGATGAAATCCAAAACCGCAAGCCCTGCAGATAATTCTTCCGCTCAGGCGCTTCAGCAGTTCCTCTTCCGGCGCATCCATGAAGACAATATGGTCAAGATGCAGGCCATGACGTTGCAACATCAGTTGCAATGCCTCGGCCTGAGCCACATTGCGCGGAAAGCCGTCGAGCAGAAAACCGCTTTCGCGATCCTGCAGAATGCGCTCCTCAATCATGCTGACGACAACATCATCCGGCACCAGCTTGCCGGCATCCATATAGCCCTTGGCCTTGTTGCCGGATTCCGTGCCTTCACGCACGGCCGTGCGCAAAATATCGCCCATGGCCAGATGCGCGATATTCAGCTCCTCGGCCAGACGCACACCCTGCGTGCCCTTGCCGACACCCGGCGGGCCAAACAGCAACAGATTCATCAGCGTGTTTTCAGTCGTGCCTGTTTCATCAGGCCTTCATACTGATGACTCAGCAGATGCGCCTGAATCTGACCCATCGTGTCCATGGTCACGACCACAACGATCAGCAGGCTGGTACCGCCGAAATAGAACGGCACTGACAGCTCGGAAATCAGCCATTGCGGCAGCAGGCACACCAGCGACACATACACGGCTCCGACCACGGTGATGCGCGTCAGCACGCCGTCAACATATTCCGCCGTTTTCTGGCCCGGACGAATGCCCGGAATAAAGCCGCCATGCTTCTTCAGATTATCGGCCGTGTCCTTCGGATTGAACACAATGGCCGTATAGAAAAAGCAGAAAAACACAATCAGCGCCGTAAACAGCAGCAGGTACAGCCAGCCACCCGGATTCAGCGCGGCGGAAATATCCGCCAGCCAGCCGAAACCTTCAGCACCCTTGGTGAACTGCGCAAACGTTGCCGGCAGCAGAATCAATGAAGAGGCGAAAATCGGCGGAATCACGCCTGCGGTATTGACCTTCAGCGGCAAAAACGAGGCCTTGCCACCATACAGGCGATTACCCACCTGACGCTTGGCATACTGGATCGGAATGCGCCGCTGCGCACGTTCAAACCAGACCACGACAGCCGTCACAATCAATGCCAGCGCAAACAGGCCAAGCACGGTAAAGGCCGTATATTCACCCGTGCGTGCCAGCTCCAGCGTGCCGCCGACAGCCGATGGCAGGCCGGCCACAATACCACCGAAAATAATCAGCGAAATGCCGTTGCCGATGCCGCGCTCGGTAATCTGCTCACCAATCCACATCAGGAAAATCGTGCCTGAAACCAGCGTAATCACGGTCATGGCCTTGAACGCCAGGCCCGGCTCGATCACCACCGGCATGCCGTTAACGGAAAATGTCTCCAGGCCGACGGAAATGCCAATCGCCTGGAAGAAGGCCAGGAACACGGTGCCGTAACGGGTATATTCCGTAATCTTGCGCCGTCCGGCTTCACCTTCCTTTTTCAGCTGTTCCAGTTTCGGCGAAACCACCGTCATCAGCTGGATAATAATCGCCGCGGAAATATACGGCATAATTCCCAGCGCAAAAATCGTCAGACGCGACAGCGCGCCACCGGAAAACATGTCGAACATGCCGAGCAGACTGCCCTGTGCCTGGTTGAAGAACTGGGCCAGCACCTCGGCATCCATGCCGGGCACCGGAATATGGGCACCGATACGATATACGATCAGCATCCCCAGCGTGAACAGAATCCTGGACTTCAGCTCAGGAATCTTACCCACATTTCCCAAGGCTCCCAGTTGCGCAGCCTGCGTTGACATAATCAGGCGTCTCCGGTCAGCGTCAATGAACCGCCGGCAGCTTCCAGCTTGGCTTTGGCACTGGCCGATGCGGCAGCAACCGAAAGATTCACCTTCTTGTTCAGTTCACCATTGGCCAGCAGTTTGATCGGGTCCACGGCATTACGTACCAGGCCCGCCTCAAACAGTGCCGCTGCATCCACATTGGCGCCGTCATCAAACTTGTCGAGCTGACCGATATTGACCAGCTGATAGCCCTTGGCCATGGAGGTAAAACCACGCTTTGGCAGACGACGAATCAACGGCATCTGGCCGCCTTCGAAACCACGCGCCACCTTGCCGCCGGAGCGGGACTTCTGGCCCTTATGGCCGCGTCCTGCGGTCTTGCCATGGCCGGAGCCGATACCACAACCCAGACGTTTGCGACCCTTGCGCGAGCCGGCTGTTGCTTTCAGATCATTCAACTTCATGTTTATTCTCCAGACTCAATGCGTACGAGATGACGAACCTTGTTCACCATACCGCGAACTGCCGGGGTATCCTCCAGCTCAACGAGCTGATTCAGACGGCGAAAGCCCAACCCTTTCAAGGTTGCCTTCTGGTCGCTGGAATAACCGATACCGCTCTTAATCTGGCGGATGGCAATGGTTTTCTTACTGGCCATGATCTATCTCCCTGCCTGCGGATCTCAGTTTTTGTTACGACGAGCAGCAACCTGCTCCGGGCTTTCAAGCGACTGCAGACCATTGAATGTCGCCCGCACGAGGTTCAGCGGATTACGCGAACCCAGGCTCTTGGTCAGCACATCACGCACGCCCACGGCATCGAGCACCGCACGCACGGCGGAGCCTGCAATCACACCGGTACCTTCACTGGCCGGCTTGAGCAGGACGCGCGTGGCATCCTGTTTACCTGTAATCTGATAATGAATCGTACCGTTTTTGCGCGGCACATAAATCAGTGACTTGCGCGCAATTTCCGTGGCCTTGCGAATGGCTTCGGGAACTTCCTTGGCCTTGGCATGGCCGAAACCGACATGACCATTGCCATCGCCGACGACCATCAATGCCGAAAAGCCCATCCGGCGGCCGCCGGCAACGGTTTTCGCAACACGGTTAATATGAATAAGCTTTTCAGTCAGCTCCAATTCTTCTGCATTGATCATTTATGCTCTCCTAGAACTTCAATCCGCCGGCGCGAGCGCCTTCTGCCAGTGCCTTGACACGTCCGTGGTACGGATAGCGACCACGATCAAACGCCACCTCGGTCACGCCGGCAGCGATTGCGCGTTCCGCGATCAGCCGGCCCACTTCTTCGGCGCCTTCCCTGTTGCCACCCTTGTTCACTGCCGCTTCCAGGCTGGAAGCCGCTGCCAGGGTACGACCACTGGCATCGTCGATCAGCTGGGCATAGACATGACGCGCCGAACGAAACACGCTCAGGCGGATACGACCGCTGGCCTTGATGCGGGCACGCACACGACGTGTTCTCCGAATCGCACTGTTGTTTTCATAACGCTTTGCAGACATCGATTAATCTCCTGCTTTATCAGGCTCAAGCCGGGCTTAAGCCTTCTTACCTTCTTTCATTGCAACATATTCGCCGACATAACGTACGCCCTTGCCCTTATATGGCTCCGGCGGACGGAAGGCACGGATCTCAGCCGCCACCTGGCCCACGCGCTGCTTGTCGATACCGCTCAGGGTAATCTTCGTTTGTTCAACCTTGGCTTCCACGCCTTCCGGCAACTCATATTCCACCGGATGCGAAAATCCCAGCGACAGGTTCAGCTTTTTGCCCTGCGCCTGGGCTCGATAACCCACACCGCGCAACTCAAGCGTTTTTTCAAAACCCTTGCTGACGCCGGTGACGTTGTTGGCAATCAGCGCCCGACACAGGCCGAAGAAGGACTTCAGCTTCTTGTTGCCCATATTCGCACAGCTCAGCTGCAGCTGGTTATCCTCCTGCACAACGGTAATACCGTCGTACAGCGGCGAGGAAAGCTCGCCCTTCGGGCCTTTGACCGTAACCTCGTTCTTGCTGATCCGTACTTCAACTCCGGCTGGAATGGAAATCGGTTGTAGACCAATTCGTGACATGATTTCTTACCTCAGAATACTGTGCAAAGCACTTCGCCGCCGATATTGGCGCGACGAGCGTTTTTGTCAGTCATGATTCCCTGCGACGTGCTCACAATGGCCACGCCATAGCCGTTCTTCACGCGCGGCAGCTCATCGGCACCGGCATAGTAACGACGGCCCGGACGCGAAACACGCTTGATTTCGCGAATCACCGGCGCGCCCTCATCGTCATAACGCAGGGTCAGACGCAGATAGCGATGCCCTTTGTGATTGTACGATTTGACCGCCGCGATATAGCCCTCTTCCTTAAGCAGCTCGGCAATCGCTTCCAGCGTTTTGCTGGCCGGCATCTCAATCTTTTCTATGTTTGCCTGCTGCGCATTACGAATACGCGTCAGCATGTCGGCAATTCTGTCCATCATCATGGCAATAACCCCTTTGACCGATTACCAGCTTGATTTAACCATGCCCGGAATTTCTCCGGCCAGGGCGTGTTTCCTCAGGCACACACGACACATACCCAGTTTGCGATACACCGAATGAGGGCGCCCGCACAACTGGCAACGCGTATAGGCACGCACCTTGAATTTCGGCTTGCGATTGCATTTTGCGATCATTCTCTTGGAAGCCATTAAACTCTCCTCAATTCCTGAAAGGCATGCTGAACTGCCTGAGCAGCGCGCGACCTTCGTCATCGGTCTTTGCCGTTGTTACAATGGTGATATCCATGCCACGCACGCGATCCACCTTGTCATAATCAATTTCCGGGAAAATGATTTGTTCCTTCACACCCAGTGTGTAATTACCGCGTCCGTCAAAGGACTTCGGTGAAACACCCTTGAAGTCCCGGATACGCGGCAGCGCCACATTGACCAGGCGATCAAGGAATTCCCACATGCGCTCTCCGCGCAGGGTCACACTGCAACCGACCGGCATGCCGTCACGCAACTTGAAGTTGGCGATCGACTTGCGCGCCCGGGTCACCACCGGCTTCTGGCCGGTAATCGTGGCCATATCCGTCAGCGCGCCGTCCAGCAACTTCGAGTTCTGGGCAGCTTCGCCCACGCCCATATTCACCACAATCTTGCTAATGGACGGAACCTGCATCGGGTTCTTGTAGGAGAACTCCTTGATCAGCGCCGGTGCAACCTTTTCTTTATAAAACGTTTTCAAACGAGCCATGTCTGCTACTCCTAGCGATCAAGCACTTCACCGCATTTGCGGCAAGTACGTACCTTGCGACCGTCTTCCAGCGCCTTTACGCCCAGACGAACGCCGGTTTTACATTTCGGGCAGAAATACTGAACATTGGAAATCGCCAGTGGCGCTTCCTTCTCAATAATGCCGCCCGAACTGTTCTGGGTCTGGCGCGTATGGCGCTTGATCATATTCACCTTGGACACCAGCACACGACCTTCGGCCGGCAATACACGGATTACCTTGCCACGGGCGCCACGATCACGTCCGGCGATCACGATTACTTCATCATCCCTGCGGATGCGCGTTTTTACACTCATCATCTTGCTCACCTTCGTTACAGCACTTCAGGTGCAAGGGAAATAATCTTCATATAACCCTTGGCACGTAATTCACGGGTCACCGGGCCAAAGATACGGGTGCCGATCGGCTCATTCTGCTTGGACAGCAGTACCGCGGCATTTTCGTCAAAGCGGATGGAGCTGCCATCGCTGCGACGAAATTCCTTGGCCGTACGCACCACAACAGCGCGCTGCACATCGCCCTTCTTGACCTTGCCGCCAGGTGCGGCTTCCTTGACCGCTACGACGATAATATCGCCGACGCGGGCATAACGCCGCTTGGAACCACCGAGCACCTTGATGCAAGCCACCTTGCGGGCACCGGAATTGTCAGCGACTTCAAGAACTGTTTCATTCTGAATCATTTTCTACTCCTGGCTTACAGCTGTTCGACACGCGTCAGCACTTCGTCCATCACCCAGCACTTGTGGCGGGAAATGGGGGCCGACTCGATAATGCGAACGCGATCACCGATATTGCAGGTGTTTTCAGCATCATGCGCCATATACTTCTTGTGCGAACGTACCGTCTTGCGGTAACGCGGGTGCAGAAACTTGCGCTCGACTTCCACAACAATGGTCTTGTCGCCCTTGTTGCTGACTACCACGCCTTCAAGCGTACGTTTGTTGCTTTTCTGTTCAGACATTCAAATACCCCTTACGCCCGTTCGCCCAGGACAGTCTTGATACGCGCGATCTCACGGCGCACCTGTCCGATACGTGCAGGATTGTTCAGCTGCATCGTGGCTTTCTGGAAACGCAGTTTCATATGCTCCGCCGCCAGATCATCCATACGTTCCTTCAGCTCTGCATCCGACAGCTTCCGCAGATCTCCGGCCTTCTTGATATCACTCATCGTCCAACTCCACGCACAACAATCTTGGTGCGAATCGGCAGCTTCGCGCTGGCGCGTTCCAGAGCCCCGCGTGCCAGTTCTTCATCAACACCTGACATTTCATACAGAATACGACCGGCCTTGACTGCCGCCACCCAGTATTCCGGTGAACCCTTGCCGCTGCCCATACGCACTTCAGCAGGCTTCTTCGATACCGGCAGATCCGGGAACATGCGAATCCAGACGCGACCCTGACGCTTGATATGACGCGTGATCGCAATACGTGCGGCCTCAATCTGACGCGCGGTAATACGACCCGGCTCCATGGCCTTCAGGCCGATATCGCCGAAGTTCAGGCTGGCGCCGCGCTCGCTCTTGCCGCGAATGCGCTGCAATTCCTTATGATGCTTACGCCAACGGATTTTCTTTGGTTGCAACATGATTAAACCCTCTTACGCGTTGTCGTCGGCTGCCGTGCCGCCCAGCTTCTCGCCGTTGAAGACCCATACCTTTACGCCAATAACGCCATAGGTGGTATGCGCTTCAGCAAAACCGTAATCGATATCCGCACGCAGCGTATGCAACGGCACGCGGCCCTCGCGATAGCCCTCGGTACGGGCGATTTCCGCACCGCCCAGACGACCGGAACACTGTACCTTGATACCTTTTGCTCCCATGCGCAGCGCGCCCTGCATGGCCCGCTTCATGGCGCGACGGAAAGCGATACGCTTTTCCAGCTGGAAGGCGATATTCTCGGCCACCAGCTGCGCTTCGGCCTCAGGCCGGCGAACCTCGACAATGTTCACCTGAACATTCTTGCCATAACGCTTCTGCAGTTCGCGGCGTACCGATTCAATCTCCGAACCCTTCTTGCCGATCACCACGCCGGGACGCGACGTATGCACGGTCACCTTGATGGTCTCGGCCGGGCGCTCGATGATGATGCGCGAAATGCCGGCGTGCATCAGGCGCTTTTTCAGATACTTGCGCAGGTTGATATCCTCGCGCAACTGTTCGCCGAAGTTTTTATTGGCATACCAGATTGATTCCCAATTGCGGATAATCCCTACACGAAAACCAACCGGATTTACTTTCTGACCCATGCGATAACCCCTTTAACCGCGCTCGACCACAGACACGTGCAAGTGACTGTGCCGATGGAAACGCTTGCGCATACGACCCATTCCCTTGGGGCGATAACGCTTCAATGTCATGCCTTCATCCACCCGTGCGGCAGAAACAACCAGATTATCAACATCCAGGCCATGATTCTGCTCCGCATTGGCAATCGCGGACTTGAGCACTTTTTCAAACAGGCGCGCCGATTTCTTTGGTGACAACGCCAACACGGCCAGGGCGCGTTGAACGGTCAAACCGCGGATGGCATCAGCCATAAGACGGGCTTTCTGTGGGCTGATCTGGCTGTTTTTCGCCAGCGCACGTACCTCTTCCGACATCGCTAATTACCTCTTCCTAGCCTTTTTATCGGCACCATGGCCGTAATAGGTGCGGGTAGGTGCAAATTCACCCAGCTTGTGCCCGACCATATTCTCAGTGACGTACACCGGCACAAACTTGTTGCCGTTGTGTACTGCAAAATTCAATCCCACGAAATCCGGTGAAATCGTTGAACGGCGGGACCAGGTCTTGATCACACCCTTGAGTTCGCCGGAACGAGCCGCATCTACCTTCTTCTGAAGCGAAGACTGGATATATGGGCCTTTTTTCAATGAACGCGCCATGATTTACCTCACTTCTGATTGCGACGACGCACGATATCGCGGCTCGACGCCTTGTTCTTGTTACGGGTCCTGTGCCCCTTGGTCGGCACGCCCCACGGCGTAACCGGATGACGACCACCGGACGTACGCCCTTCACCACCACCATGCGGGTGGTCCACCGGGTTCATGGCCACACCACGAACATTCGGACGAATCCCCAGCCAGCGCGAACGTCCGGCCTTGCCGATCTTGCGGTTGGCATGGTCGGCATTGCCCATCACGCCAATACTGGCCAGGCAACGCACATCAACGCGGCGGAATTCACCGGACGGCAGCTTCAATACCGCGCGTCCGCCTTCCTTACCCATCAGCTGGACGGAAGCACCGGCACTGCGTGCCATCTGCCCGCCCTTGCCGGGTTTCATTTCAACATTGTGCAACAGCGTACCCACGCGAATGCTTGCCAGCGGCAAGGCATTGCCCGGACGGATATCGGCATCCTTGCCAGACATCACCACATCTCCCGGGCGCAGGCCCTGCGGAGCGAGGATGTAGCGCTTGTCGCCATTGGCAAAATGTACCAGGGCAATATGCGCCGTCCGGTTCGGATCGTATTCGATGCGCGCAACTTTACCTTCAATGCCGAAGTTGTCACGTTTGAAATCAACCAGACGATACAGACGCTTGTGACCGCCGCCACGATGCGCCGAGGTCACGCGCCCCTTGTTGTTGCGACCGCCCTTCTTGCTCAGACCCTCGGTCAGGCTTTTTTCCGGCGCACCGCGATACAGTGACTTGTCCACAACGCCGACGCGGCCACGCGCTCCGTTGGTTATCGGCTTCAATACTTTCAGTGCCATGATTTATGCCTCTTCTGCCACGTCCAGCGTTTCGCCTTCGGCCAGTCGAACAACGGCCTTGCGATAACCGGAACGGGTTCCTGTATGAAATCCACGACGCTTCGGCTTGCCAGGCAGGTTAAGCACCTGAACCTTTTCCACCTTCACTTCAAAAATCGCCTCAACGGCAGCCTTGACCTGTGCCTTCGTGGCATCACGCGCCACACGAAAGGTGTACTGGTTGGCGGCACCGGTTGCCGTGTAGCTCTTTTCGGTCACTACCGGCTGGCGGAGAATATTAAAATGGTTGATATTCGCACTCATGCCAGACGCTCCTCAAGTTTGTCTACCGCTGCTTCCGTCATGATCACACGATCACACTTGAGCAAATCAAACAGATTGACCTGGGCATCCAGTACGATGCGGGTGTTCGGCACGTTGCGGCCGGAAAGCTGCACCGTACGATCCTCTTCACCCAGCACAAGCAACGGCTTCGTCGCGCCCAGCTTGTCCATTACCTCAACAAATGCCTTGGTCTTCACTTCCGGCAGCTCAATCTTGTTGAGTACCACCAGACGGCCGTCACGCACCGCATCGGAAAGCACCAGGCACAATGCACGCTGACGCTCCTTGCGATTTACGCGGCTGCTGAAATCAGATGCCGCTTTCGGGCCATGCGCCACACCACCATGCCGCCACTGTGCTGCACGGGTCGAACCCTGACGCGCACGTCCGGTTCCCTTCTGCTTCCACGGCTTTTTGCCGCCACCGGAAACTTCCGCCCGCGTTTTCGTTGAGCGGGTACCGGCACGCTGCGCCGATGCCAGCGAGGTGAACACGCGATGCACAAAACCCGTGTCTTCTTCCAGGCCGAACACAGCCGGATTCAGTTCACGCTTGCCAACTTCCTGATTGGCCTGATCAACTACCGTAATCTGTGCCATCTTATGCTCCCTTTACGGCCGGGCGAACTTCCACCAGCCCTCCGCGAGGGCCGGGTACTGCACCCTTGACCAGAATTCGGTTTGCTTCCTCATCCACGCGAACCACTTCCAGATTCTGCGTGGTCTTGCGCACATTGCCGTAATGACCCGGCATCTTCTTGCCCGGGAATACACGGCCGGGCCACTGACACTGACCGGTCGAACCCATCTGGCGATGAACCTTTTCCGCACCATGCGAAGCACGTCCGCCACCAAAGTTGTAGCGCTTCATTACACCGGCGAAACCACGACCCTTGGAGGTGCCGGAAACGTCGATCTTCTGACCCACTTCAAACAGCGTCGCTTTCAGTTCCTGGCCCAGCTCGAACTCATCATCGGCAGCCACACGGAATTCCTTGAGACCACCCATCACTTCCTGACCCTGCCTGGCATAATGACCCTGCACGGCACGGGATTCGCCTTTCTTGGGCGCGCCATAACCGATCTGCACGGCATCATAGCCATCCTTTTCCGCCGTACGGCGTGCAATTACACGGCAGTCCTCAACATTCAGTACGGTAACCGGTACGGCCGATCCGTCTTCTGCGAAAATCTGCGTCATGCCCGCTTTCCGGGCGATCAATCCAACACTCATCTTTCGCCCCTCTTACAGTTTGATTTCAACGTCAACACCGGACGGCAAATCAAGTTTCATCAATGCATCCACGGTCTGCGGTGTCGGCTTGTCGATATCCAGCAGACGCTTGTGCGTGCGGATCTCAAACTGTTCGCGTGAATCCTTGTATTTATGCGGTGAACGAATCACGCAGAACTTCCGGATCCGGGTCGGAATCGGAATCGGTCCGCGCACTTCTGCACCGGTTCGTTTTGCTGTCGCCACAATGTCCGCCGCACTCTTGTCCAGAATACGATGATCAAATGCCTTGAGGCGAATGCGAATGCTCTGAGCTGCCACTTGCGGCCCCCTTTCGATTACTTAATGATCTCGGTAACGACGCCAGCGCCGACCGTACGGCCACCTTCGCGAATCGCGAAACGCAGCTCCTTGTCCATGGCGATCGGCGTGATCAGCTCGACTTCCATCGAGATGTTATCGCCAGGCATCACCATCTCCGTGCCTTCCGGCAACGTCACCGAACCCGTTACGTCCGTCGTACGGAAGTAAAACTGCGGACGATAGCCGTTGAAAAACGGCGTATGACGACCACCTTCTTCCTTCGTCAGAATGTACGCCTCAGCCTTGAAGTTCGTGTGCGGCGTAATCGATCCCGGCTTGGCCAGTACCTGACCACGCTCAACGTCCTCACGCTTCAGACCACGTACCAGTACGCCCAC
>WFNX01000028.1 GCA_015488375.1 Mariprofundaceae bacterium
GAGCAGAATGTTCTTGTGTCGCAGTTGCGCAAGCTTCTTGCCAAGCTGAAGATAGTCGTCCCCCTGCCAGCCGTCCACCAGTGAAAGCTGAAATACCGGAATGTTCATCTCAGGCCAGGCCCGGCATAACGGAACCCAGAGGCCATGGTCGAATGCCCTGTCCGCCTCCCCGACAGGTGTGAGCCCGCAATCGGCAAGCAATTCCAGCACTCGCGTGCCTGTGTCGCGCCCGTCCGGCAGCGGCCAGCGAATCCGATACAGTTCCTCGGCAAAGCCGCTGAAGTCATACTGAATGGCAGGGTGCCGTGTGCAGCCCGACAGCGTAAGTGTTGCAGTCTGCCAGTGGGCGGAGATTACCAGTATGGCGTCGGGTGTTTGCGCAAGCCGTGACGGCAGGGACTGCCAGAACGCGGCCACCGGACCATTGTCCAGAGCGTGGATCGGTGCGCCGTGCGCGAGAAACCAGGCGGGCAGGACGGTGTTCATGCATCTTCGAGGCAGGGATAGTCGGTATATCCTTCCGCACCGCCGCCGTAGAAGGTATCCGGATTCGCTTCGTTGAGTGCTGTGTTAAGCCGGAAGCGGCGCACGAGGTCGGGGTTGGCGAGGAATGGCACGCCGAAACTGACCAGATCCGCATGTCCCCCGGCAATGGCCTCATTGGCGCGCTGTTTCGTATAGCCGCCGTTGGCCATGTAGCGGCCGGGGAAGCGATGACGAATCTCCGTGAAATCCACTGACGTGTCCGGCTTGCCGCTCATCGAGACCTCGACGACGTGCAGACAGGCAATGCCGATCCCGCCCAGCGTTTCAGCCACGCAGTTGAACAGTTCCTGCGGACTGGAGTCGTCGATGTCGTTGAACTGATTGACCGGCGAGATGCGCACGCCGACGCGCTCCGCCCCGATCTCGCTGCAGATGGCCTCGGCCACCTCGGCGAGGAAACGGATGCGGTTCTCGATCGGCCCGCCGTAGGCATCGGTGCGATGGTTCGTACGATCGCGCAGGAACTGATCGATCAGGTAGCCGTTGGCGGCATGGATCTCCACACCGTCGAAGCCTGCGTCCACGGCACAAGTGGCCGCATGCCGGTATTGTTCGACGATGCCGGGGATTTCATCTGTCTCCAGCGCACGTGGCGTGACAAAGTCCTGCATGCCTTTGAACGTGAAGGCCTGGCCCGCGGGCCGGATCGCACTGGGCGCCACAGGCGCCTGGCCTGCATGAAAGTCCGGATGCGAGATGCGGCCGCAGTGCCACGGTTGCACGAAGATGCGTCCGCCGGCTTCATGCACGGCATCGGTCACCCTGCGCCATCCTTTGATCTGCCCGGGGGCATGGATGCCCGGTGTGGCCGGATAGCCGATGCCCTGTTCGGAGATCTGTGCGCCCTCGGTGATGATGAGGCCTGCCGTGGCCCGCTGGCGGTAATACGCGGCGGTCAGATCGGTTGGGATGTTTTCCGGGCAGCGGTTGCGCGTCATCGGCGCCATGACGATGCGATTGGGAAGTTCAAGCGAGCCCAGTTAAATCGGTGTGAAAAGGTCAGTCATCGTGATTCCTCATGCATTTCAATCGGGATTTCGCTGCAGGATGCAGAACAGGGCTTTGGGTCTGGTGTCATTTCCCGGCCCGACAAACCGGCTTTCATGCGCGGCGAGCAGGCTGAATCCATCGGCAAACAGGCGGCGGATGTCTTCCGCACCATAGCGGCCCGGCGGCCCCATCTCGCTGGTTTCATCCTTGTGGAAGCACTTCAGCAACAGATAGCCGCCTGCTGCGAGCAGCCGCCGCAGCGTGGCCAGGCAGGCCGCCTGTGCGTCAGGCTCAGCAAAGCAATGGAATACGCCGCGATCGATGATGATGTCGAACGGGCCATCCAGCCGGCTGTCCAGCACATCGTCCACGGCAAAATGCATCTGCGCGCCGGCTGTTTCGGCGCGCGCCCGGGCGACGGCCACGGCCGATGGCGAAATGTCGCTGGCGGTCACCGTAAAGCCGCGTGCGGCCAGCGCCACAGCCTGCGTGCCGGGGCCGCAACCGAGATCGAGCAGTCTGCCCGATGTGAGGCCCAGCTCGTCCAGCGCCTGCCCGATGTCCGCATCCAGGCCATCATGGAACCATGGCAATTGTTCCGGTTCGCTTTCCTGATAGCGCGCCTCCCAGCCGCAGGCGGCCGGTGGTCGCCATGGATTGTCCCGGTGCCCGGCATGAGCGATCTCCTCGATGGGCGTGCGTGTGCGCGGAGCGGTTTCCATGTCGCGGAACGGCTCGGGTGCTGCCTCGGGCGCGGCCGGGTGGCCGAGCGCGGTCACGCTCATCACCTGCCAGTCGGCGGGCAGTCCTGCGGTCTTGCGTACGGCCTCGATATCAAAGCCGCCCATCTGATGCGCGGCCAGCCCCAGCGCTGTGGCCTGCAGGCAGAGCGACATGGCCGCCTGACCTGCATCGTATTCGCACCAGCGATTGGGCTGCCCGTTATGCGCAAATGTCGGGGTGCAGGCCGTGGCAATCAGAACCGGCGCGTTTTGCGCCCAGAGCCGATTTTTCTCCGCCAGTGCGTTCAGTATGCCGCGCCATGCGTTTTCATCGGCAAAGCGATCGGCGATAACGAAACGCCATGGCGCCTCACCGAAGCAGGAAGGCGTCCAGCGCGCCGCCTCCAGGCAGGAGGCAAGCTGCGCTGCCGTGACGGGGGTTCCGGCAGCGAAGGCGCGCGTGCTCCATCGTTCGGCAAACAGGCGCTCAACCGGCGCCTGCACATTCATGCGTTGCCGGGCCATTACAGCTCCGCGTGTGTGCCATCGCAGAATGGCGGATTTTTCGTATGCTTGCACTGGCACAATGCCACGGTTTGCGCCTTCCGGATTTCGAAGGCCTGTGGCGTGATGCCCGTGCCTTCGTGCGAGCCGTCGCAAAACGGTGGGTTTTTCGAGCGCCCGCAGGCGCACCAGTAATAGGTGCCGGGCTCAAGCTGCAATACTTTCGGTTCCTTTGCGGCAATGACGGGTTCAGTCATTTGATCCTCCCTTGGATATGATCATTTGATGCGCTTACAACAGCGCGGTGCGTATGCCTTCGATGGACAGGAAAATATCCACATTTTCGGCGACCGATCCCAGCATGCCGGCTTTTTTCATGCGGTAATCGGACAGGTGCAGCGTGGTA
>WFNX01000029.1 GCA_015488375.1 Mariprofundaceae bacterium
CTTCAGATCCATCGGGTTCATGCCGGCAGCCACGGCCTTCACGCCTTCGCGGGCAATGGCCTGCGCCAGCACGGTCGCCGTCGTCGTGCCGTCACCGGCAATATCGGCGGTCTTGGAAGCCACTTCCTTGACCATCTGTGCACCCATATTCTCGAACTTGTCTTCCAGTTCGATTTCCTTGGCCACCGATACACCATCCTTGGTGATATTCGGGGCGCCCCAGGACTTGTCGAGTACGACATTGCGGCCTTTCGGACCCAATGTCACCTTCACAGCATCAGCGAGCTTGTTCACGCCACTCATCATCTTGGCGCGAGCGTCTTCTCCAAAACGAATGTCTTTTGCAGCCATTCTTCTTCTCCTATCTATCGTTTAATGTTTTCTTTCGGGACCACCGCAGGCGGCAGTCATACTGTTATCGTTACAGAGCCGTCAGCCCCTGACCTGCGCGCAGGTTCAGGATTCGATGACGCCGAGGATATCGTCCTCACGCATCATCAGGACTTCCTCGCTGTCCAGCTTGATTTCCGTGCCGGCATACTTGGAAAAAATCACGCGATCACCGGCCTTGACATCAAGCGGGCGAACCTCGCCATTCTCAAGAATTTTTCCGTTACCAACGGCAAGCACTTCACCCTGCAACGGCTTTTCCTTGGCCGAGTCAGGGATAATGATGCCGCCGGCCGATTTCTGTTCTTCGTCCAGACGACGGACGATTACACGATCATGTAAAGGACGAACCTTTGTTGCCATCGTTTTCACTCCTGTTATGTTGTAATGAAACTGTTATATAGGGTTCCCGAATCGGGATTCAAGCCCCACCCCGCGGAAAAGTTAGCACTCACCCGGCGGGAGTGCTAATCATTGGCAGGAGCCAACCGGCTGTCAACCCCCTAATTGGCACTCTGCGCCGGAGAGTGTCAGTCGGAATTACGGCTTGATCAGGCCGGAACCACCCAGGCGAGACACATCCTCCGCGCCGGGCACAACGATGCCGGAGGCTGCCTTTCTGCGGTATTCCTCCAGCTCACGTGCCGTCTCCTCCAGCGCTGTTTCCGCTGCGGCGGCAAAGCCCTGTACGGCCTGCGCCAGATTCGATGCATCAATATCAAAGCTGATCGGCATCGGGCCGGCCGGCGTCATCACCTGCGTCTGCCCAGAATAACGAACCTCCCGCGCCTCGTCCCTGCGGCCATCAACCGTGACCGGAATCAGGCAACGAATGGTGCCGATTCTCAGATCCGTAATCACTTCTTCCCGATAGAGCTGGTCGGCATCCATCTCCAGTTCGGACGTTGTCTGTTTCATCGTTCCCTCCCGTGTTCAGCCGCCGGCCAGCTTGACCGCATGTCCTTCCGCCTCCAGCAGGCTGCGCAGGGCTTCGCGATGATCGCCCTGTATCTCCAGCACGCCGCCCCTGAAAGTGCCGCCCGTACCCAGTCGCCCTTTCAACCGCTTCAGCAATGCCCTGGCCTCCGCCTCGCTTAACGCCAGCCCGTCAATCACCGACACCGTCTTGCCGCCGCGCCCCTTGTGCTCCCGGCGGATGCGCACGCCCTCTTTGCCCGCCTTGCGGATCGTCGCCGCGGCAGGAGGCGATTTCGCCGGCTTGCCGCGCTTGCGCAATGAACCCTCTGCGGTTGAATAAACCAGTCGCTTGTGATCTGACATTGCCAAAGTATGCGCAGGATCGTCAGGCTGTCCAATCGGAATTGTCATTGAACTTTCCGTACGCCGACCCACCTGCTAGAATGCCCAACAGGGGATACTGGATGAAGCAGACTAAAACCATGTTAATGCCAACACGGCGACCATGAACGAAGCGTCATCAGCACTGCCTGTCCGCCGGGTGTCCATCATAAACCGCATGCTGTGGATTCTGCCACTGATTGCTGGCACCGCCATCACCTGGTTCGGTTACCAGCATGTAGACCGGACAGAACAGCGGTTTCTGCAACAATCCATTGAACAGCGTGCGGCTCTGCAAACCACACTCATTCGTTCTATTCTCGAAGATCATGTAATCTCGACTCGGGAAATTGCCGCCCTGGCCGAAGCCGAACTCAATATCGAAACAAGCTTCAAACCTGCACATCAGCGTGCCCTGGCCCAGTCCATCAGGAAACTCCACCCCGAGGAGCTGCTGGGCATCGGCATTTTCAGCCTCGATGCCATCCCGCGCAACACCCGGAACATCCAGGCCGATGCAGGCAGTTTTGATCCTGCCGTAACCAGGGCTGATCTGCAAAAGGCAATCAAACACGATATTACATTGCGATTACTGAAAAACTCCCGCAACAGCTGGGTCATCCGCCATATTCACACACTCGATACCAGCCGCCATCATCTTGTTATCTCGGACTGGAATATCACCCGACTGATTTATCTCGCACTTACCCAAACTCAGATCAATGGTTTCAATATCGAAATTTCCGCCAGACAAAACGGGCAATCCATCCTGCTCTATGAATCCCGCAATCAGGGAGAGCCCATGCTCAGTTCGCCATGGGTTGTACAGCATGATTTTGATATCAGCTCAGTGCGCTGCCATGTGCGCACGATTCCGTTAAAATCATGGGTGGAACAAAATATCAGCAAAATGTCCCGACTGGTGTTGTTGCTTGGCATGCTGGTCACACTGATGTTTACACTGTTTCTGCTGAACCGCAACCGGAATATCGACATGTTGAACCGGAAGGTTCATGAACAAACGCGTACGCTCGAATTACAGCACCGGGAGCTGGCCTCCGTGATCGATCATTCGACCGATGCTGTGCTGATCACCGATCATCAGGGAATGATTTTGCGCGCCAACCCGGCCGCCCATGCCCTGTTCGGCTATGCAGCAGATGCCTGGCCCGAACTGAGTATGCACGACCTGCTGCCGGAACAGGCCTGGCGCCAGTTTCAGCCCCTGTTTAACGGCCATGAAGACAGCACGAAAGCCACCCTTGTCAGCCATACGCAACAGTTTTCCATTCGAACACAACATGGTGAGCTTATCCCGTGTGAATGCCATATTGAAAGCTTTCTGGCCGGAGAACAACAGCGCTTTTCCATCACCCTGCGCGATATTTCCGAGCATCTGGTTCGCGAATGGTCCGCACAGACCCTGCTGCAACTGCGTAAAATCAGCCAGCAACCTGCCCCTCTGCCAGAGCGCATGCAGGAAATGCTGGAACTGCTGTTCGATGAACCCTGGCATGTGCTTGCCGGCAGTGGCGGGCTGTATATCCACGACGGCGACCATTTCACCCTCATCGCCTCCCATGGCTGGAATGCCGAGGAACGGGAAAACCGCCATATGCTGGTCAATGGCACATGCATTCACTGCAAACCAATGCTCAACAAGCAGGCAGGCATGTGCCCCAATAATCTGGATGCATCCCTCGGACAATTCTTCTGTCTTCAGGTCGTGCACCAGGGTGAACGGCTGGCCGTCATGCATTTGCAGCTTCGACCGAACGTTGAGCCTCCGGCGGAATTTATTGATCTGATGTCACATCTGGAGGAAGTCTTTGCGCTGATGATCACCAGTTATCGCGCCGAAGAAAACCTGACCCAGTTATCTTATTACGATGCCTTGACCGACCTGCCCAACCGACGTCTGTTTCTCGATCGCCTGCATCATGCCATCGCCATGGCCAAACGCGAAAAAGACCATCTGGCCGTACTGTTTATGGATCTGAACCGCTTCAAGCTGGTCAATGACACCCTCGGGCACGAGGCCGGTGATGAAGTACTGAAACAGACCGCGCAACGATTCCGTCGTTTCCTGCGCGAATCGGATACGGCTGCGCGCCTCGGCGGTGATGAATTTGCCGTACTGCTGCCGAAGGCCAGCGGCGATACGGCACTTAGTGTAGCCAAGAAAATCCTGTTTTCGCTGCAGGAACCGATTCACCTGCCGCAACAGGATGTGACCATCGGCACCAGCATCGGCATCGCCAGTTATCCGGACGACGGCGAGGATGCCGATACGCTGCTCAAGCACGCCGATGCCGCCATGTACCATGCCAAAAAGAACCATTCGGACATTCACTATTTCTCGGGAGAAATCGAGGAAGAGGCGCGCCGCATTCTGGCCCTGGAACAGGATCTCAGCCAGATCGTCGATAAAGGCGCCCTGAAACTGCATTACCTGGCCAAGGCCGGGGCCATGACGCATGATGACAGCGATGCGGTGTTCCCGGTCTATTACCAGTCCAAACACTGCCTGTCCGATAATCGCATCAACGGCTTTGAAAGCCTGGTGCGCTGGAATCATCCGGTCCTCGGCATGGTGCAACCCAGCGAATTCATTCATCTGGCCGAGGAAACCGGCTATATCCGCCCGATATCGGACTGGATCATGTTCAAATCCTGCCTGCAGGCCCGCGCCTGGGAAGAGCAGGGACTCCGTGCCGGGCGCATTGCCGTGAACATTTCCGCCGTGCAACTGATGAATGAAACGCTGGCAAAAGAAATCATCGGCATTATCAAAAAAGCCGGCGCCAAGCCGGAATGGATGGAAATCGAGATCACCGAAACCGCCGCCATGCACGATCCGGCCATCGCCACCTGCATCATGCAGCAACTTGCCGATGCCGGCGCTGCCATTTCCATCGATGATTTTGGTACAGGTTATTCATCGCTGTCCTATCTCAAGCGCTTCCCGGCCAATACGCTGAAAATCGACCGGGAATTCATCAAGGACCTTCCCGACGATGCGGAAGATTGCGCCATTGTGCGCTCCACCATTGCCATGGCCCATGCACTGGGCATGAAGGTAATTGCCGAAGGCGTGGAAACCGAGGCCCAGCTACAGTTTCTCAAGGGCGAGGGATGTGACGAAGCGCAGGGGTTCCTGTTCACTCAACCCATGACTGCGGACGAAATGGCCGAACTGGTACGCAAACAGCAGTCCGGTTAAGCGTCGATATCCACCTGCACCATGCCCTGCTCAATACGCACGGGAAAGCATTCGATATCCTCATAGGCCGGCGGCGTCAGAGCACGGCCATCGCGGATGCAGAAGCGCGCGCCGTGGCGCGGGCAGATAATCACATCGCCGTCCACGCAGCCGCTGGCCAGCTCACCGCCATCATGCGTGCATACATCCTCGATGGCATAAAGCTCGCCATCCAGATTGAACACGGCGATATCGCCGATCGCCGTCGCCACCACCTTGCGGGCGCCTGCCGCCAAATCCGCCTGCGCACATACATCGATCCACTCCGCCATTTCGCCCCCCCTCAGAACATGCCCAGCTGCAGCCTAGCCTCATCGGTCATCATCGAGCGATCCCACGGCGGATCGAACACCAGTTCGACATGTACATCCGTCACATTGGCGACCGACAGCACCTTTTGCCGCACATCCTCGACGATGAACGGCCCCATGCCGCAACCGGGCGCGGTCAGCGTCATCACGATTTCGACATGATTGCCGCCATCATCGGTATCCACGACATGGCAGTCATAGACCAGGCCAAGGTCCACGATATTGACCGGAATCTCGGGATCATAACAGGTGCGCAACACCCGCCAGAGCTCGTCCTCATCGACCGGCCCGCCGGCCGGCTGCGGCTTGTTCGTCGTTGCCCTCTCCTGCTCCGCACCGGCCCCTTCAAGACCCAGTGCATCGGCGTCCTTACCCTCGATGCGCGCCAGGTTGCCGCCCACGGCCACGGTGTAGGAGCCGCCCAGTTCCTGCGTGATGCGCACCTCCGCGCCGGCAGGAATCACCACGGGCGTGCCCAGCGGAATCAGTACCGCATCGACATCCCGCGTTGTCGTGATGGTTTGCTGCGTGTTCATTCGGTCTTTACCACCTTGCCGGAATCTTCCGTTGCCGCCTTCAGGGTATGCCAGCACAGGGTCGCGCATTTGATCCGGCTCGGAAACTCGCGCACCCCTGCCAGCACGGCCAGCTTGCCCAGCGTGTCGTCATCCGGCGCCTCGGCGATATCCGCCGTCACCATCTGCTGAAAGGCCTCAAACATGGCCTGCATCTCCTGCATGCTCCGCCCCTTCATCGCCTCGGTCATCAATGAGGCGCTGGCCACGGAAATCGCACAGCCCTCGCCCTCGAAGGATACATCGGCAATGCGTCCCTGCTCATCGAGATCAAGATAGATATGCAGCTTGTCGCCACATAACGGATTATAGCCGTCGGCCTCATGGTTATAGTGTTCCAGCTTGCCGAAATTACGCGGACTCTTGTTGTGATCGACAATCACCTGCTGGTACAGGTCTCTCAAATCAAACATACATCACCCTTATGCCCCGCAGCGCCGGGCGCTTTTGTCTTCTCATGCAAACATATCCCGCGCCACGGCCAGCGCCGCAAACAGCGCATCAACCTCATCTCGCGTGTTATAGGCTGCAAACGATGCCCGCGCCGTAGCCGGCACGCCGAAATGCTGCATCACCGGCATGGCGCAATGATGGCCGGCGCGAATGGCCACGCCCTCGCGATCCAGAATCGTGCCCAGATCGTGCGGGTGCACGCCGTCCATCGTAAACGACAATACCGTGGCCCGCTTGGCCGCCGTGCCGATCAGCCTAAGTCCGCCGAATGCGCTGGCCCGCTCCGTTGCGTAAGAAAGCAGCGCCTGCTCGTGATCCGCCAGCACATCCACATCCCGGGCACTCAGCCAGTCGGCCGCAGCGGCAAAACCGATGGCGCCGGCAATATTGGGCGTGCCCGCCTCGAACTTGTAGGGCAGCTCGTTATACTGCGTCTTCTCAAACGTGACCATTCGGATCATATCGCCGCCGCCCTGATACGGCGGCATGGCCTCAAACAAGGCTTCCTTCGCATACAGGATGCCAATGCCGGTTGGCCCGTACATCTTGTGCGCGCTGGTCACATAGAAATCGCAATCCAGCGCCTGCACATCGATGCGCATATGCGCCACGGCCTGCGCGCCATCAACCAGCACCTTCGCACCCACGGCATGGGCCCGGGCAATGATCTCGGCCACCGGATTGATCGTGCCCAATGCATTGGACAGATGCACCACGCCGACCAGCTTCGTCCGCTCCGTCAGCAACGCATCCAGTTGCTCCATGCACAGCTCGCCACGCGCATCGATCGGCAGCACCTTCAGCACCGCCCCGACCCGCTCGCACAGCATCTGCCAGGGCACGATATCGGAATGGTGCTCCATTTCAGTTACCAGCACCTCATCGCCGGCCCGGATATTGGCGCCACCCCAGCTGGCGGCGACAAGATTGATGGCCTCGGTGGCCCCGCGCACAAACACAATCTCGCGCGTCGAGGCGGCATTGAGCAAAGCACGCAGGGTTTCGCGCGCACCCTCATAGGCCGCCGTGGCGCGCTCGGAGAGCGCATGCACGCCGCGATGTACATTGGCATTGTCATGCGCATAATAGCCGGAGACCGCATCGATCACGGCCTTCGGCTTCTGGGTGGTCGCCGCATTGTCCAGATAGACCAGATCCCGGCCATGCACCTGCTGATGCAGGACAGGAAACTCGCGGCGAATCGCTGCAACATCGAAACTCATGCCATCTCCCCCGTGCCGTCATGCCCGGCCAGCATGCCCTCGATATCCTCGCCATGCGGCAGCTTGCTGAACGCCGCATGCTCGATATGACGGCGCAGGGCCGGCACGGCAATGCCGGTCAGCACCTCATCGGCAAAGGCAAAGGTCAGCAACTGACGCGCTTCCTCGTGCGCCAGGCCGCGCGACTTGAGATAAAACAACTGGTTTTCATCCAGCTGGCCGATCGTGGCACCGTGCGCACATTTCACATCATCGTTATAGATTTCCAGTTCGGGCTTGGTATCGACTTCCGCCCTGCCGGAGAGCAGCAGATTGGCATTGGACTGCGCCGAATCGGTCTTCACCGCCCCTTCATGCACCACCACGCGACCATTGAACACGGCGCGCGAACGTCCGTCCAGCACGCCGCGGTACATCTCGCGACTGCGGCAATGCGGCGCCCGATGCGCAATCACCGTATGGTGATCGGCATGTTGCCGCCCGTTGGTCAGATACAGGCCATCCAGCCGGCAGTCCGCGCCGGGACCGCGCAACTCCGCCACAATATCGACGCGAGACAGCGATGCCCCCAGAGCGACCGAATGTGAAACGAACTGACTGTGCCGCTCAAGCTCCGCCTCAACGCGACCGATATGCGTGCGCCCAACCGCCTCCTGCTGCACACGAACATGATGCAGCCTTGCGCCTTCGGCCAGATGCAAGCGGCTGATGACGTTGCTCAGCCCCGCATCCATACCCGCATAATGCTCGATAACCGTGGCCTCTGCATGCCGCCCCAGCTGGATGCGATGGCGGATATGCACCGCCTTGCCGCGGCTGAGATGCAGCAGATACAACGGCTTGTCCAGACGGACGCCGTCCTCCAGCCGGATGACAATACCATCGCCGGCCAGGGCCGCATTCAATGCCACAAGGCCGTTAAACAGCGGCGCCTGCTCATCAAAATGCAGAGCCGCCACGCCCTGTTCCGGCTGCGCATGCAACTGCCCGGCCAGCGACGCTACATGCACCCCCTGCGGCGGATCGTCCGGCAGCGAGAGCACCACGCCATCCGCGATCACGATGCGCCAGGCATCCAGCCCGGCAATACTCAGCTCATCACCCAGGGCATCCACGGGCATGGGATCGGATGGCAGTTCCAGCAGATTATCCGCCAGCGGCGCCAGAGCCCGCTTCACATCGGTGTATTTCCAGTGTTCCAGCCGCCTCGTCGGCACGCCGTGCCGCGCAAAGGCATCACGCGCCTGTGCACGCAGCTGCTCGATGCTCAGGCTCATGCGCCCGCCTCTTCACGCACCCAGTCATAGCCACGCGCCTCAAGCTCCAGCGCCAGCGCCTTGTCTCCGCTCTTGAGAATGCGCCCGTCCACCAGCACATGCACGATATCCGGCTGGATATAATCCAGCAGGCGCTGGTAATGCGTCACCATGACGATGGCCCGCTCGGGCGAACGCAGACGGTTTACGCCGCCGGCCACAACGCGCAGCGCATCGATGTCCAGACCCGAATCCGTTTCATCCAGCAAGGCCAGCTCGGGCTCGAGCACGGCCATCTGAAAAATCTCGTTGCGTTTCTTCTCACCGCCCGAAAAGCCCTCGTTAACGCCGCGCGACAGGAATGAGGGATCAAGCTCCACGAGCTTCGCCTTCTCCTTGACCCGCTGCATAAAGTCCATTGCATCGAGTTCGGGCAGCCCCAGATGCCTGCGCCTGGCATTCACGCCCGCCTTGAGCAGGTAGGTATTGTTCACCCCCGGAATCTCGACCGGATACTGGAAGGCCAGAAACACGCCTTCCCAGGCGCGCTCCTCCGGCGCCATGCCCAGCAGGTCCTTGCCCTTGAAGCGGATGCTTCCTTCGCTCACCTCATAGCCATCGCGACCGGCAATCACGTTCGACAGCGTGCTCTTGCCCGAGCCGTTCGGCCCCATGATGGCATGCACTTCGCCCGCCCGCACATGCAGGTTGATCCCCTTGAGGATGGCCTTGCCGTCCACGCGGACATGCAGATTTTCAATCTTCAGCATAATTCTTTCCTTTCCTTGTCAGCCTATCCCACCGCGCCTTCAAGCGAGACTTCCATCAGCCGGTTGGCCTCCACGGCGAATTCCATCGGCAACTCGTTGAACACATCCTTGCAAAAGCCGTTGACGATCAGGTTGACCGCATCCTCCTCGGGTACACCTCGTGCCCGGCAGTAAAACAGCTGATCCTCGCCAATTTTCGAGGTCGTCGCCTCATGCTCGACGACGGCGGACGGATTCTTCACCTCGACATAGGGGAACGTATGCGCCCCGCAGCGATCGCCAATGAGCAGGGAATCGCATTGCGTATAATTGCGCGCGCCATGCGCGTCCTTGCCGATGCGCACCAGCCCGCGATAGGACTGCTGCCCATATCCGGCCGCAATGCCCTTGGAAACGATGGTGCTGCGCGTGTTTCTGCCGAGATGGATCATCTTCGTGCCGGTATCGGCCTGCTGGTGCATCTTGGTCAGCGCCACCGAATAGAATTCACCGACCGAATCATCGCCGCGCAGAATGCAGGACGGATATTTCCAGGTGATGGCAGAACCGGTCTCCACCTGCGTCCACGACACCTTCGAGCGTTTGCCGCGGCAGTCGGCGCGCTTGGTAACAAAATTGTAGATGCCGCCAACGCCGTTCTCATCGCCCGGATACCAGTTCTGCACCGTCGAATACTTGATCTGCGCATCATCCAGCGCCACCAGCTCGACCACGGCCGCATGCAACTGGTTTTCGTCGCGCTGCGGCGCCGTGCACCCCTCCAGATAGGAGACATAGGCCCCCTCATCGGCAATAATCAGCGTGCGCTCGAACTGGCCGGTATTACTCGCATTAATGCGGAAATAGGTGGACAGCTCCATCGGACAGCGCACACCCTTCGGGATATAGACAAACGAACCGTCGGTAAACACGGCCGAATTCAGCGCCGCAAAGAAATTGTCGCCGGTCGGCACCACGCTGCCCAGGTACTGCCGTACCAGCTCAGGATATTCGCGCACGGCTTCCGAAATCGGGCAGAAAATCACGCCAGCCTCGGCCAGCTTCTCGCGGAACGTCGTGGCCACGGACACCGAATCGAACACCGCATCCACGGCCACGCCGGCCAGCATCTCCTGCTCGCGCAGCGGAATGCCGAGCTTTTCGTAGGTTTCCAGCAGCTTCGGATCCACCTCATCGAGGCTTTTCGGCCCGTCCTCCTTCGACTTCGGCGCCGAATAATAGGAAATGGCCTGATAATCGATGGGCGGATAGTCCACGGCCGCCCAGCGCGGCTCACTCATCGTCTGCCAATGGCGAAAGGCCTCCAGACGCCATTCCAGCAGCCATTCCGGCTCATCCTTTTTCGCTGAAATATGACGAATCACGTCCTCGTTCAGCCCCGGCGGCAGGGTATCGGACTCGATATCGGTGACAAATCCGGCCTGATATTCGCGGCTTGCCGCCTGTTCCGGTTTAAGCACCGTCATGATGCACCTCCATCAGGGGTAATGCCCGCTGCAACTGAAATACCGGCATGAAATCCTGCCGGCTCATGTCCGCCAGCGAAATCGACTGCAGGGCCTGGCGCACGGCACGGTTGATCTTCTTCCAGTTATTGCTCGTCGAGCACACGGCCGACTGATCACAATGCGCATTCTCCAGATTGCATTCGGTCAGCGCGATATGCCCCTCAAAGCAATCGATGATATCGCAGATACTGATCGCCTCCGGTGCCCGCGCCAGACGATAACCGCCATGCGCGCCGCGCACGCTCTCCAGCAGGCCGGCCGCCAGCAGCGATTGCAGCAGCTTGCTCACCGTCGTTGCCGGCACGCGCGTCGCCTCGGACAGCTCCTGCGAGGAAATCAGCCCGCCCGCAGGACCGGCCATGTGCGTCATTAGCAGAATCCCGTAATCGGTCAGTTTGGTTAATCGTAACATATCGGCACCATCATCAATGCGGAGCATTCTACTCCTGTTTGCAAAACGGAGCAATATACTCCCTTATCTTCGATGGGTATTTGCGAGCCGCATCACAACGCGGCCAGGGGAAACAGTTGACCCTGCCCTGACACAGTGCTTCAATACCTCACATGCACGACACTGATCCCAAACAGGCTCTGGAGAGTCGTATCCGGCAGCTTGCTGAATATATCAGCGGGATTCGCCGCAATATGGAAACGCTGATGGCTGATAATCACCGCCTGCGCGAGGTGGTTCGACTGGCGGAAAGCGAATTGCGCAAACGTCGCGATCAGGTCCAAAACCTTGAAGCTGAGCTGCAATCCCTGCAAAACGGCAAACTGGAAGCCAGGGCCCGGGTCGAGCATGCCATTGAAAAGCTGGATGAGCTGATCAGCAACAACGGAACAACATCATGACACACAGCGTTGATATCGACCTGATGGGGCACCATTACACGATCCGCACCGACGATGATCCGGAACATGTGCTGCAGGCTGCGGCCATGATTCAGGAACATGTGGACGAACTGCGCAAGGCCGGTGCCGCTGTCGCCTCGGATCGTCTGCTTGTGCTCGTGGCCATGAATCTGGCCGGTGAACTTTTGCAGAAAAAACACACCGCCATTGAGGGCATTGAGGGCTTGATATCTTCGCTGGATCAGGTAGTATCACAAGCAGAAGGTTTGGCGAAAGCGCCCCTGCGCTGAACGAACGGCATTCAAGTTGCCTGAGCCGATACTTGTCGAAAGGGAGCTTGGCTACGTTAACCGTGTGCGTTCCCGTACGGGAATACCTAACGTTATCGTGCGGCGCCCACCTCTTGTTGGAGGGTTCGACAACTGCAAGCCAAAACGTCAGTGCGGGGGCGCCCTTTTCATGCCTGCCGTCAAAAGGATTCCCGCTTTTTGAACGCGTCAGCCTCCTCCAAACAATCCCTGCGCCAACAGATCATGGAACGGCGCCAGTCGCTCTCTGAACAACAACGCGACGACTTTTCCCGACGCATCTGCCAGCGCCTGTATCAATTACTGCAAGCCCGTTTCCCTGACAGCTCAACATTGCTGTGCTATGTCTCCATGCCATCCGAAGTCGACACCCGACGCATACTCGCCTGGCCGGAATATCGCCGCTTTGTACCCCGCGTCCATGAGCATACCCGTATGCACTGGCTGCAGATTGATGAAAAAACGTGCTGGCAACTCAGCGCATGGGGTGTGCAAGAACCCTGCGACGGGCCACCCTGGCAGGCATCGCAGGGCGGCATTCTGCTCTGCCCGCTGACCGCCTTCGATCGGACAGGCAGCCGCCTGGGCATGGGCAAGGGGTGTTTCGATATGTGGCTGGCGCGGCATCGTCAGCATCTGGAAGCCATCATCGGACTGGCCTTTTCCTGCCAGGAAGCAGCGCAGATTCCGGTTGAACCCCATGATATTCCCATGCAGTTTGTGATCACCGAAAAGGAGACCATTACATGCCGCAGCTAATCAATATCCTTGTCATCGGCGATGTCATCGGCAAAGCCGGCAGGCGCGCGCTGACCGAGCATCTGCCCCGCCTCATCGATCAGCATCATATCGATTTTACGGTAGCCAACGGCGAAAACCTTGCGGCAGGGTTCGGCCTGACCGAAAAAACCGCTGATGAAATGTTTTCCCTCGGGGTTGATGTGCTGACCAATGGCAATCACTGCTGGGATCAGCGCGAATTTCTGCAACTGATCGACAAGGACGAGCGTTTCACGCGCCCCATGAATTTCTCCGCCCGGGCGCCGGGGCAGGGCTGGACGGTACGCGAAACGCCATCAGGCCACCGCATTGCCGTTCTCAATCTTATCGGTCAGGTATTTATGGGGGCATGGGACTGTCCCTTTGCCGCCGCCAGTCGGGCCATGCAGGAAATCCCCGATGATGTCAGCGCCATCCTCGTCGATATGCATGCCGAAGCGACCAGCGAGAAAATGGGCATGTCCTGGCATCTCGACGGGCAGGCATCCTTTGTCTACGGCACACACACCCATGTGCCCACCTGCGATGAAATTATTCATGCCAGCGGCACCGCCTATCAGACGGATATCGGCATGACCGGCTCCTATCAGTCCATCATCGGCATGAAAGTGGAAAGTGCGCTGGCACGCATGGTCGATAAACTGCCGCGCCGTTTCGAGGCCGTGGAACGCGGCGCCACCATCTTCGCCACGAAAGTCCAGGTCGATAGCGCGACGCGCAAAGCCGTACATATCGAGCGCATTCGCATCCTTCCCGGCTGATGCTGCCGCGCCGGCTTAACGCAGGGCGTCGAGCTGGCTTCCTTCAGGCGAGTCGGCAAATGTTTTCAGTTTCTGCGCACGTGACGGATGACGCAGCTTGCGCAGGGCCTTGGCCTCGATCTGACGGATACGTTCACGCGTCACACCGAACTGCTTGCCCACCTCTTCCAGCGTATGGTCGGTATTCATGCCGATACCAAAACGCATGCGCAACACCTTCTGTTCCCGGTCGGTCAGGTTATCCAGAACCTCCAGCATGGCTTCGGCCAGCGCCTTGTTGACGGCCAGATCCAGCGGATTCTCGGCATTTTCATCCTCGACAAAATCGCCCAGCTGGGAATCCTCATCATCGCCAATCGGTGTTTCCAGACTCACCGGCTCCTTGGCCACTTCAAGAATCTGTTCCACCTTTTCCACCGGCATTTCCAGATATTCGGCCAGTTCCTCCGGCGTCGGTTCACGCCCGACTTCCTGCGCAATCTGACGCGACACTCGCATCATCTTGTTAATCGTTTCGATCATATGCACCGGAATACGAATGGTGCGCGCCTGATCGGCAATCGAACGGGTGATGGCCTGACGTATCCACCAGGTGGCATAGGTCGAGAATTTATAGCCGCGCCGCCATTCAAATTTATCCACGGCTTTCATCAGGCCGATATTGCCTTCCTGAATCAGGTCGAGGAAACCCAGACCGCGGTTGGTATATTTCTTGGCAATGGAGATCACCAGACGCAGATTGGCCTCAATCATCTCGCGCTTGGCCTGACGCATTTTCGCTTCACCCATGGTCAGGCGACGCGCTACATCCTTCAGCTCCCCGATGTGCATCTCCGTTTCCTGCTCCACGCGCTTGAGCCTGCGCTGATTCTCACGAATCTTGCCGGCATACTGTTCAATGGCCTCGGTCCACGGCGCACCGGCATGCTCCCGGATCACATCATCCAGCCAGCGCTCATCGCTTTCACGCGGCGTAAACGTTTCAATAAACAGCTTGCGCGGCATTTTTGCCTTCAGGGCAAGGTCGCGAATCGCCCGCTCATACTTGCGCACACGCTCAATCGCATTCTTGAAACGCTGCACCAGCATATCCAGCTGACGCGGTGAGAACGGAATACTGACCAGCTCCAGCAACATCGCATTGAGCACTTCCTGACTGCGCTCCCACAGCTTGGTATCCGAGGGATTCTTTTCCAGCTTCTTCTTGATGGCGATGAACTCATCATGCAACTGCTTGGCCTGATCAAAATGGTTCAGCGCCTCTTCCAGCTGCTCTTCCTTGGTGATGACCGTTTCCTGCATCGGCGTACCGTCCGGCGTCGCCGTGCGGGCCTTGATGGCTTCGGACAATTCCTCCGGATCCATCTTGACCTCTTCCTCTTCCAGATCGTCCTCGTCCTCTTCCGAACGGTTCATACGATTCTGGTATTCCTGAATGGCCGCGGCATTGACCACCTTGTCATCGATATCAAGGATATCACGGAAATTCGGCTCTTCCTCATTCTCCAGCGCTTCATCGCGAATCTGGATAATGCGCTCGCCAAGCAGCATGATTTCGCGGAATGTCGCCGGACAAAGGCAAATGGCCTCATGGATCTGCATGCGTCCTTCTTCGATACGACGGGCAATCTCAATCTCGCCCTCGCGCGTCAGCAACTCGACCGTACCCATTTCACGCAGATACATACGCACCGGATCATCAATACGGATCACCGTACCCAGCGTCGTCGTATCAGCGCGCAGCGCCGAATCTTCCTTGCGCAGCGTATCCTTGCGCATGGCATAGGCACCGGTCGGCGCGCGTTCCGGATCAACAACCTCAATGCCCATCTCGGTGAACACATTGATGATCTGTTCCACACGATCCGCCGACACCAGTTCCGGCGGCAGATGCTTGTTCAACTCGTCATAGGTGATATAGCCGGCCTGTTTGCCCTTGGACATCAGACTGGCAAGTTCACGAATACGAATATTTTCCTGACTCTTCTTCGACATGCTTATGCTCCGGTACCTTCCAAATTCTCATTCAGTCTGCGCAACTCGTCGTGGATCGCCCGCAAACGCATCTGCATTGCCCGCGATTCTTCAATCGACAGACGCCCCCGCATGCGTCGCTGACGCGTACGGATAGCATTGGCCTCCATGGCCAGACACAGACTCTCAAACTCTTGGTCATGGACAGGCGCCTGATTTACCCACCGGGCGATTGCAGATTGCTGAGGAAATTCTTGCAGCAGTTTGCCCGCGATATCCAAATTCTGTTCTTCGGCAGCAGCCATGATCGAAAAAGCGCGAATGTATACCTGCTGAACCCCATCATAGTCAACAAAAAACTGTTTTGCGACCTCCGGCAACAAATGGAAACGCTGCGGCTTCTGCATCAGCCCGGCGAGAAAGCGCTCCTGCAACTCGCTCAACGGCACATCCTGCACGCTCTCCTGCACCGGTGCGGACCTGGCTGCCTGGCGTGCGGCCTGCAGGCGGATGCCCGTTTCCTGCTCGATTTCCTGCCGCCATGCCTGGCGCAGATACGCATCCTGCATCGTCGCCAGCATCGCATCGGCCTTGCGCGCCATCCGCGCGCGACCTTCCGCGCCCTGTCCGGCAAGCAGCTTCAGACCACTCAGCCAGGTTTGCAAAACCGATTGCGCCTGTTCTTCCATGCGCCGCACAAAGGCCTCCCGGCCCTCCTTCTGCAGCAGTGAATCCGGGTCTTCTCCTTCCGGCAAATAGAGAAACCGCGGGGCGTAATCGGTAGTCAGCAACGGCAGCATGCGTTCCAGCGCCCGCCATGCGGCTTGCCGGCCGGCCCGATCGCCATCGAAACAGAAAACCGGCGCATCGTGCAGGCGCAGAATTTCCCGAATCTGCGCCTCGCCAATGGCCGTGCCCAGCGGCGCCAGGCCGATCGGCAGATCGTGCGCCGCCAGCGCCAGCACATCCATATACCCTTCCACGACCAGCAACTGCCGGCGCCGGCGAATTTCGTCCCGATGTTCGGCAAAGCCGTAAAGCAACGCGGATTTATGAAACCATGGTGTTTCCGGTGAATTGAGGTATTTCGGTTCCCCTGCTCCCAGAATTCGCCCGCCGAAGCCGACGACCTGACCGCGCCGGTTGCGAATCGGGAACATCAGCCGGGCGCGGAAACGATCACCAAAGCCGCGCTCAGAGCGGAACAGCAGCCCTGTCTTCTCCAGCAGCGACAGACGCCTGGCATCGGAACCGAAGCATTTCTCCATAAACCCATAGCCATCAGGAGCAAAGCCCAGGCCGTAATCGCGCCCAACAGACTCCGGCAGACCGCGCTGTTGCAGATATTCGCGCGCGGGTTTGCCGGCCTCCGCGGCCAGCATCCTGGCAAACACCTCCGCAACTTTCTCCAGCAAGGCATACGCTGCCTTGTTCAGCGATTGTTCCGCCGCGTCGCGGGGCTTGCCCTGCGGCACTTCAAGACCGGCCTTGCGCGCCAGATATTCAACGGCTTCCGGAAAGGAGTAGCCATCATGCTCCATAAGAAACTGAAACACGCCGCCACCCTTGCCGCAACCGAAGCAGTAATAGAGCTGCTTGTCGGGCGAAACGGAAAACGACGGCGTTTTTTCATGATGAAACGGACACAGGCCGGTCAGCCGGGAGCCGGATTTCTTCAGTTCCACATGCCGGCCGATAATTTCCACCAGATCGCTGCGCGCCTGCACCTCGTTCAGAAAGGATTCCGGAAAATGCGTCATAGGCTGTGTGTAGCGCTTATGCGCCGCAGATGCAAGCCTGTCCGGTCAGCTCAGCGCCTTCTTGACCTGCGCCGAGACCTTGCCCATATCCGCCCGGCTGCCTGCCTTTGCCTTGACGAGGCCCATCACCTTGCCCATATGGCGCATGCTTTGTGCCCCTGTTTCACGAATCGCTTCGTCAATCAGTTGCTGCAGCTCGCTATCGGACAGCGGCTCGGGCAGATAGGATTGTATCAGTGCTGCCTCGGCAAGTTCACCGGCCTCAAGATCCGCACGGCCCGCCTCGGCATACTGTGCTGCGGCATCCCTGCGCTGCTTGAGCAGGCGCGTCAATACTGCCTGCACCTCTTCGTCTGATAACGCATGACCCAGCTCGATTTCACGATCCTTGATCGCCGCACGCAGCATGCGAATCGTGCCCAGCCGCGCTTTCTCGCCGGCCTTCATGGCCTGCTTCATATCTTCGGTAATTTGTTTGATCAACATCATCGACTCCCATAAAAAATGCCGGACATTGCTGCCCGGCATTCTGCGATCAATCAGTAGTTTCTGTTCTCACGCATGCGAACCCGGCGCAGACGTTTCATCAACCGTTTGCGAGCAGCCGCTTCCTTGCGTTTACGCGCAATCGAAGGCTTTTCATACACTTCACGGCGACGGCATTCACTGATTACGCCACCCTTTTCCACCTGCTTGCGAAAACGCTTCAGGGCCAACTCGAAGGGTTCGTCAGGACTTACCTTGATACCTGGCATTATTTCATCACCGCCTTTGGACACATCCGCAAATTCTTCTTCCGCTTTCGCAGCAACACGCTAGCCTGCAAAACGGCGAAGGGCGGCGGATTATGACCATTGAAAAAAACAAGTCAAATCATGGCAAGGCGCGCAGCGGGCTGCTGGCAGCGGCCTCCAGAGTGGGTAGCTGGACATTGCTCTCGCGCATACTGGGTTTTGTGCGTGATATTTTCCTGGCCCGCATTCTCGGCGCCGGCATCCTGGCCGATGCCTTTTTCGTCGCCTTCAAGCTGCCGAATTTCTTCCGCCGCATGTTTGCCGAAGGCACGCTGACCGTCGCTCTGGTACCGGTACTCAGCGATGAACGGGAACAGGGCGAGGATGCCGCGCATCGCTATCTCAATGCCCTGGCCACACTGCTGCTCATCGTGCTGACCCTGGCCACCGCGCTCGGCATCCTGTTCATGCCATGGCTGCTGATGCTGTTTGCGCCCGGTTTCATGGATGAACCGGAACGCTGGAACCTGTCCGTTTCGCTGGCGCGCTGGATGTTCCCCTATCTGCTGCTGATCTCGCTGACGGCCATGGCCTGGGGCGTGTTAAACACCTACAAGCGCTTTTCACTGGCCGCCGCCAGCCCGGCCCTGCTCAATCTGGCCATTATTTTTGCCGCCATTGTAATCGCGCCTCGCTTTGATAACCCAGCCTATGGCATGGCTGCAGGCGTCCTGCTCGGCGGCCTGCTGCAACTGGGCATTCAGTGGCCGGCACTGAAACAGATCGGCTGGCGACCGCGTCTTTCCTTCCGCTTTCATCATCCGGCCATCGGGCAAACGCTGAAGCTGTTCGGCCCGGCACTCTTGGCCGTCGCCGCCGTACAGATCAACATCCTGGTCGGCACCATTCTGGCCACGCTGCTGGAACCGGGTGCGGTTTCCTATCTGTATTACTCCGATCGTATCGTGCAATTGCCACTGGGCCTGTTCGGCATTGCCATGAGCACGGCACTGTTGCCCACGCTGAGTGCGCACCTGGCCAAAGGCGATACGCAACACGCCAGGCAGGACCTGACCTCCGGTCTGGTCTGGCTAAGCTGGATCACGCTGCCAGCCGTCGGCGGACTGTTGCTGCTGGCCGAACCGATTATCGGAACCCTGTTCGAGCATGGCGCCTTCACGCATGAGGCCACCATCGCCACGGCACATACCCTGCAGGCCTATGCCATCGGGCTCATCGCCTTTTGCTGGGTCAAACTGCTGGCCACGGCCTGCTATGCCGAAAAGGATGCCAAAGCACCGATGCGCTTCGCCGCCATCAGTGTCGCCGTGAATATCGTGCTGGCTGTCATCCTGATGCAGTTTTTCAGCTACGTGGGGCTGGCGCTGGCGACTTCCGCCGCAGCCATCATCAATGCAGCCATGCTGTGGCGACACCTGGCCAGGCGCCATGGCCCGCTGCTGAATGCCACCGAATTATTGCGCATCGGCAAGGCCCTCATCGGCTGCCTGCTGATGATGATTGCACTGAACACATTGATCATGTTGTGGCCGTTCCCGGATCAGGGCAAGGGCCTGCAGGCTTTCTGGATGCTGACCTCAGTCATCGCCGGAGCCGGCGTTTTCTTCGCCTTCACAATGCTGGCCGGTGAATACCGCCACCTGTTCGGCAAACATTTCCGCTCCGGAGCCGATGACGAATGACGAGGCTTAATGCCCGGCCGGAGAAATACAGGGCCACGTCCACTTCCTTGTATTTTCCACGCCATACCGCAGAGTCACAAGCTAGAGTCTCACTTCAGCCGCCTCCGGACCTTGTCTATCGGAATTCTCCGCCATACTCCCCAGCAATCGGGCCAATTCATCCATCCGCCACGGCTTGCGCATCAGATGCATCACGCCGGCAAGCACCAACGGATCTTGCAATAGCGTATCCGCCATTTCATAGCCACTCATCAATACCAATCCTACGTCTGGCCGGGACATATGGATATGACGCACGACCTCCAACCCGTCACGCCCCGGCATTACCTTGTCCACAAATGCCATACAAATCACATCCCGGTGTTTCTGAAAAATATCAACGGCCTCTTCGCCGCTGTCCGCCACCAGCACCCGATAATCCGCCTCTTCCAACACTTCCTTCAACACGTCGCGCATGGAATGATCATCATCAGCCACCAGCACGGTGCATCCCCGGCCCGGCGGCAGCTTCGTGTCAGCCGCCTCCTCAACGCCGACACCCTCTTCCTCATGGGACATTACGGGAAAGAACAGCGAAAAGACGCTGCCACGACCAGGTTCACTCTCCACCTGAATACAACCATGGTGCATCTCCACGCAACCCTGAACCATCGACAACCCCAGCCCCGTGCCGCGGTTGGCCTGCTTGGTAGTAAAATAGGGCTCGAAAATTCGCTCGCGCAGCGCAGGAGATATCCCACAGCCATTATCTTCAACTCTGACTTCAACGCATGATTCCGGACATATCTTCGAAGGCTCGCAGAAACGATTGGCAGCATCGCATCCCCCCTTGGGAATTCCGAGCCGAATCATCAAACGAATTTCCCCCCGGAAGCCTCTCCCTTCCTCTTTGGCCCGGTCTTCAATCGCATGCCTGGCATTGACTACCAAGTTCAAAATACATTGCTGAATCTGGCCGGCATCGCCCTCAACGGGCATGGGGGCATCAGCGATCTCCAGCATCAGTCGGATGTTCTCCGGTACAACCGGCTCGATAAACCTGACGATTTCCTTCGCAAAGGGGCGCATGTCGAAGGGCTTTCTTTCTACATCGCTCTTGCGCGCAAAGGTCAGCAACTGACGCACCAAATCGGCAGCGCGGTGTCCCTGCTCCTCAATAGTCTGAATCCGATCCAGCACCCGGGGCTTGTCCTGCACAGCCTTCTTCATCAGATACAGATGTCCCAGCATGCCCGCGAGCATATTGTTGAAATCGTGCGCGATGCCGCCGGTCAGCGTACCCATGGCTTCCATCCGCTGGGCACGCATCATTTCTCGCTCGAATTCCACCATATCCGAAATGTCGCGGTGCAGTGCTGAATAACGAATCAGCACACCATGCTCATCGCGTACTGGCGACAGGCTGGTGAGAGCCTCATATTCACTGCCATCCGCCCGCAGGCGACGATGCCGCCCGCTCCAGACACGCTCATCCGCCACTGCCTGCCTCGCAGTTTCGGTGATCTCATCATTTTCCGGCCAGAACATCCACACGACCTGCCCGCGCACATCTTCCATCTCCAGCCCCACATTGCGACAAAAAGCAGGGTTACAAAAATCTATCCGACCTTCGACATCAAAGGTGCAGACAGCTTCCTCGGCCTGCTCCACCGCATGGGCCAGGCGCCGAACCTCATCTTCCAGTTCCTTACGTTGCGTCACATCATGCACCAGCCCGACCCAGCGTGTGGCACGACCATGCGCATCCATAATGGGTGAAAGGTAGAGTTCGTTCCAGAACAAAGAGCCGTCCTTTCGCCGGTTGCGCTGCAGCACATGGACAGGCCGCTGCTCCTGCATGGCCTTGCGCGTACGCTCCAGCGCCGTCTTGTCCGCATCCTCGCCCTGCAACAGGCGCGGATGCCGCCCCAACACTTCCTCCTCGCGATAGCCTGTAATGTGCGTAAAGGCGGGGTTCACAGAGATGATGGCGTGCTCGTCACGCGTGTAATCAGTCACCACAACACCTGCTGGCAGTGTATTAACCACAGTCTGAAACAAATCATTTTGCTGCTTGGCCTGCTTGAGAGGCCGCACAACCCAGAAATAAATCAGCGCCGAAGAACACAAGCCCAGCACCAGCGCATCTCCCACGCCCACCCACCAGGAGTCCGCATCTAACCGCAAAGCCGCCAGCGCAACCATAATAAGAAGCTCAATACCCACGATGGCCACGAGCAGCTTAAGACCAATGCGCCATGTCGCGGCCTGAGCTAAGTCTTCGATAATATCCATATCTGAACTATCGGTATTTGCAGATGCCACTCTACGCGCAAAACACCGCCAATATTCTCAGGATTTTCCTTGCCTCCGGGCAGATCAGGGCGAAACCAAACCGTGCCGAATGGCCAGCCGCGCCAGCTCCGCCACGTTGCGGCAATCCAGTTTGTCCATTACCCGGGTTCGATGCGAACCCACCGTCTTTTCACTCAGGTGCAACGTGTCGGCGATTTCGTTCACGGTCTTTCCTTCAGCTAACATCTGAAACACCTCAAACTCTCGCGCTGTCAATGCATTCAGCCCACGAGGTGATTCCACTCTGCGCAGCGCCATACGTTTGGCCAGTCTTTCTTCCAGAAAACTCTCGCCGCCCGCAATGGCCCGAATGGCCCGCCCCAGTATTTCCGGATGGCTACTCTTGGTCAGATAGCCCCTCGCCCCCGTTTCCAACGCCTTGATAGCCAAAAGATCATCATCATACATGCTGAACATCAGCACCTTGGCATCGGGATCGCGTTTCAGCAGGCGTCGCAGCGTAGCCAGTCCGTTTTCCCCTTTCAGGGCAATATCCAGCACCACTACATCCGGTCTATGCCTAAAATACAGACCATAACCATCCTCGCCTGAAGCAGCCTCAGCCACCACGCACACGTCCGGATCACACTCCAGGATAGCGCGAAAGCCTTCACGCACCACGCCATGATCATCCACCAGCAAGACCCGTATCACGTTCCAGTCACCTCCAGTGGCTCGAAAAGGGAGCGAAGTTATATATGACGATGGGCCAACCCGTTATCAGCAAGACCCTCCATCATGAGTCGGGATTTTCCTGACAAAGATCAACCCCCAACGCTGCTAAATGGGGTGGTCCGTTCCATTCCTCTTATGGCAGAACGCAGGCATTCCTATATCGCGGCAAGGGGACAGGACAAATCATAAACACAACAGAGAGGGCTCAACCTTGGCAGGCATACGGTGCTCGCAAGACAACCCTTGCACCACCCTCTGGTATCCGCTCCAGATGCAGCTGTCCATGCAGCAGTTGCGCCCGTTCCCGCATGCCGGCCAGCCCCAACCCCTCGGCAGCGCGTGTCGATTCAAAACCCTTTCCATTATCCTCGATTGTCATCAGCAGCTCATCCCGCTCCACAGCCAGGCTCAACCTCACGCAGGAGGCATGGGCATGCCGAACCACGTTGGTCAGCGACTCCTGCACAATCCGATAAATCTGAATCTGACTGTCATGCGGCATACCATTTACCGCCGGGTCCACCTGTATCTCACAACGAATTCCTGTTTCACGGGACCATTGCTCACAGTAACCTTCAATGGCTCCAACCAGCCCCAACTCGCGGACAGGCGGCGGACGAAACGAGCGAAGCTGATCGCGCATCAGCTTCACGAATTCATCAATCTCGCACTGTACACGGGCCAGGCATTTGCGCACCGCAGCGTCATCCGTTCGCTTTGCCGAACACAAACGACTCGCAGCCGCTGCCTGCATCTGAATGCCCGTCAGGCGCTGGCCGATTTCATCATGCATCAAACGTGCCAGATGCGCCCGCTCCTCCTCTCGAAGACGAAACAAACGTCGCAACAGACGCCGATTGGCCCGCATCATGGCCTCGCGCTGACGCGCGGCCTCTCGCAACCACAGATGATGTTGCACCCATAGCAACAGGGCTGCACCAGCCAGCACCAGCAGCACCAACACGGCTAACGCAGGACCAAAAGTACTAACATCCGTCCATTCCCTGTGCAAAGGCACGTAAGAAATAATACGCCATTCCGTCTGTTCGGGGAATGGATACTCCGAAACATCCTTCGGATCATTCACAACATCGGGCCTGTAGCGGGCGAATGTCAGAAGTGAATCGCCATCCGTCAATTGTCCTGCCTTTTTACGCATCAGGCGTCTCCAGATGCCCGCATCCAGACGATGCCTGGCTATAACCGCCGCCTCGTCATTCAGGGCATCAAGTCGGGCACCATGACGATCAAACCACCACGCCGAACCGGCATTGATCATCAGGTGTTCACCGGGCGGCCTGGTTTCAGCCAATTCCTGCTGCATCAATTCCAGGCCCAGAAAATTGGCAACCAGCATCCCGATCACATGATGCTTCCCGTCGCCCACCACCACCACAAATCGGATAACGGCCTTGTAGGGGCGTTCGATTTGCCCATGCTCCACGTTTACATCCAGTGGCGACACATAGATATCACCCGGTGGAAGCTTCAGAGCCCGGCGCACATAATCACGATGGGCCTTGTCCTGTAGACGGGATTCAGACACACGAATGACGGCTCCATCCCGGCGCTCTACCCGCACCACTTCCCGCCCGCGCGCATCGAGCAGGCGCAATTGATCAAGAGCATTCAATGAAACAAGAATATTCTCGAATACCCTGCCTATCTCGGTTCGCGCTACACCATCACCTTGCAAGGCAGGCAGCACTGCGCTGTCCCGCGCAAAGCCGCGCACCATCAACTGTCCTTGCCGGTAGAAGCGACGAATACGATCCACCTGCCCTTCCACATGATGCTGCGCCTCGGCGCGATAGTGTGCGAGTGTGATTTCGCGCCACTCATGCACAAACCAGAATCCCAACGCCACCACCAGTAACACCAACGGAACATACAGTAACAGGAACATGGGCAATGCCCGCCGTAAGGGGACATCATGATGGGACATACCAGACATTGAAGAATTCCCCGTAAGCGGAATAATTTTACCGATCATTTAAGGCATACACTTCCCTGTTTTTTTATCCTCATGCGATCTTCATGAATCGCTGCCATGCCAAAACAGCGCGGCGTGTATCTTTTCCATCCAATACCCTTATCCCCATATCGGGAGGCTGCTGGACAAACTTTATCGAAACGATTTATTTAAGTTACCATACCATCAGATACTCTGCTTGTCGATGGATATTGCTTCATTATACGAGCACGTCAAACATCGTGCCCGAAAATACTCAATGAAAATCCACGGAAAACAAAAGCATGCGCCGCACATAAACAAACGGCTTTTGCTGGTGAAAGCCCTATAAATGGCCTGTAAGGAAGAAGAAAGAAGACCTGTCCGCACATGTGCCCTCACTCATGCAGCAATGCATATGCCAGACGATGCAAAGTCCGGCTGATGCGCTAGAGTCACGCAAACGGGAGGAATGAATGCGCCGGGATATTCTCGTTTTTGATATTGAAACCGTGGCCGATGCCGATGCGGCGCGGCGACTGTTACGCCTGCCGGAGCTGAATGATGCACAGGCACGCGATGCCCTGGCTGACTACTTCCTCGACAAAACTGACGGGCGCAATGATTTTCCCCGCCATCCCTTTCATCAGGTTGTCGCCATTTCCTATGCGCATCTGGTACGCGAACCGGGAGAGGAAGGCACGGAAATCGTTGTTCGTCGTCTGGCTACCGGCGGTACGGAAAGCAGCCATGAAGCGGAAATACTGCAGGGCTTTTTCGCCATTATCGAACAGCGTGCGCCGCAACTGGTCACCTTCAACGGGCGTGGTTTTGACATCCCGGTGCTGAAATACCGGGCCATGGTGCACGGGCTCAGTTGCCCGCGCTGGTTCAATGAGGGCGACAAATGGAACAATTACGATGCCCGCTATGCCGGCACCTATCATCTGGATATGCTGGAGATTTTCTCTGATTACGGAGCCTCGGCCCGCTGCTCCATGGATGAGGTAGCCGCCAGCTTTGGCATTCCCGGCAAACTGGAAACGGCAGGCAGCGATGTGCGCGCCATGTTCGAGGATGGCGACATCGGGGCCATCCGTCATTATTGCGAAACCGATGTATGCACAACGCTGCTGTTGTTACTGCGCTGGCAATTATTCTCCGGCGCACTGACGCCCTCCGCCTATGCCCGCGCCCTGCTCGGTTTCCGCAATTACCTGCAGGCCGAAAGCGAACAGCGCCCCTGGCTGGGAGAGTATCTTCAGGCCTGGGATGCGCTGACGCAGGGATAAGCCGCCTATACGCCGGCTTCCAGCAACTCCTTCAGATTTTCAAAATCGGCCTTCATCTCCCGTTCCGCAATATGCGCCACAACCGGTGAAGCCACCTTGAAGAAACGACCGACATCGATACTCAGCGTGCGCGTAACACGCGTACCGCCATCAATGGCTTCAAAGCGCATCGAGGTTTCCATGGAGAACGGGCCGGAAATCGTTTTCGCCTCCCAGTAGCTGCCATCCTCGTTCCTGTCGGTCACTTCCCATTCCTGCTCAATGATTCTGCCCAGAAACTTCTCCTTGGCGCGATAAATCGTGCCCCTGGCCGGCGGTCCGTCGGTGACCTTGATCGTTTCCCAGACCGATGCCTGCCACAGGGGATCGTTGTCACAGTTATCAACAAAAGCGATCACTTCCGCCAGGGGTCGTTTGATTTCAACGCTGGTTTCCAGTTTGCTTAACGGCATCTCACCCTCCTGTAGTTCCGCATGCCTGCTATCATAGCAAAAGCCATGCGCTTTTGTCAGTGCTGTTTGTGGTATCGCCCCATCAATTCGGTGCTGGCAAGAATATGCCCCTGCATGGCGGCCAGCAGCGACTGCCGCGCGTAGGTGTGCTGCGGCAGAATACGATCCAGGGCATACAAACGGAAAAAGTAACGATGTTCGCCGATCGGCGGGCACGGACCGCCATAACCGCGCTCTCCCCAACTGTTCACACCCGCAGCAGCACCCGATGGCAAGCGGCCATCTACCATGCCTGCACTGTCTGCCGGAAGGTTGTACACGATCCAGTGCACCCAGATCATGCGCGGAGCGGCAGGGTCTGGCGCATCCGGATCTTCCATCATCAGCACCAGACTTCGCGTCCCGGCCGGCGCACCCTGCCAGTGCAGCGGCAACGGCTGATCCGCACCCTCACAGGTATAGCTCACGGGAATCATCTCTCCGTCCGCAAAGGCAGGCGAAAACAATTGCAGTTCAGCCGCCGCCGGCTGCCCGCACAAGGCCAGGGCGGCAAACATCAACAGCGCCGCCAGCCGGCGCCGCATTCAGAACTCCCGCAGCAGTTCGGTGATGCCTGTCTTGGCGCGCGTCTTTTCATCCACCTTCTTGACGATCACCGCACAGTACAGGTTCGGACCACCGGACTTGCCCGGCATGGAGCCGGAAACCACAACGGAATACGGCGGAACTTCCCCGAAATAGGTCTCGCCGGTCTCGCGATCAATGATGCGCGTGGACTGGCCGATATAGACGCCCATCGAAATCACCGAGCCTTCGCGCACGATCACGCCTTCGACAATCTCCGAACGCGCGCCGATAAAGCAGTTGTCCTCGATAATCGTCGGGCTGGCCTGCAACGGCTCCAGCACACCGCCAATGCCGACACCGCCGGAGAGATGCACATTGCGACCGATCTGCGCGCATGAGCCCACGGTCGCCCAAGTATCCACCATCGTACCTTCATCGACAAAGGCGCCGATATTGACATAGGACGGCATCAGCACGCAGCGCGGGGCGATATAGGAGCCCTTGCGCACGGTGGCCGGCGGCACGACCCGAATGCCGGCCTTATGGAACATCTGCTCACCCCAGGTGGCGAACTTCAACGGCACCTTGTCGTAATAATTGGATACGCCGCCGTTAATGAGCCGGTTATCATGCAGCTTGAAAAACAGCAGCACGGCCTTTTTCAGCCACTCGTTGGTCACCCATTCGCCGGACTCATTCTTCTCGGCCACGCGCACGCCACCGTCATCCAGCAGCTGAATGGAATGCTCAACGGCATCGCGCACTTCCTGGCTTACGCTGCGCATATCCCAGTGATCGCGTGTGTCCCAGGCTTGTTCGATGACGTCCTTCAGGTGGTTCATACAATCTCCTTTATCTTCTGTTCCCTTGCGATGACGGAAAGCTCATGCAAAGCGGGCGGCTTTTCAAGCCAGTACGACTTCCTCGGGCCGGGCATGGGATAAAAACTCGATATTCGACATGGTCAGGCCATAGGCACCGGCCAGGCCGAACACGGCGATATCGCCGACATCCGCGGCCTCGATATACACATCATTGGCCAGCTTGTCCGCGCCGGTACACAACGGGCCACCGAAATAGACCGACTCCTCGCGCACCCGCTCCTGCGCGGCGAATACGGGCGCCCGCCCCAGGCGCAGGATGCACATCGGATGATTGATCGACAGTGCCGCCGGACGGCGGAAATGATTGATGCCGCCGGCGCAGATCACCTGCTTCTTGCCGCGCGATTCCTTGATATCGAGGATTTCCGTACAAAACCAGCCGGAATCCGCCGCCAGATAGCGCCCCAGCTCCAGGAAAAACGTGCGCCCGGCAAAGCCGAAGCGCCCGGTTAAAGCCCGCAAGCCCTCGGCATAGGCTGCGGGATCGAAATCCCGGCCCGTCCCCAGATAGTCCACGCCGAAACCGCCGCCGAAATCGATGATATCGCAGCGAACCCCCGCATAATTCTCCTCAATATCGCGCGCCATGCCGAACACCAGCTCGCAGTTTTTC
>WFNX01000030.1 GCA_015488375.1 Mariprofundaceae bacterium
CCGCCAAAGCGCACCGGCACATCCACGCTGCGCGATTCCTCCCTGATGGCATGGCCCACGGCCTGCAAGACTTCATCGCCGGTCTGGTGTCCGTAACGATCATTGACCTTTTTGAAATAATCCACATCGAACATGACCAGCCCCACGCAATCCCTGGCATTGCGCGCATGCGCAGCCAGCATACGCCCGACCACATCATGCATGTAATGGCGTGTGTACAGGCCTGTCAGTGCATCGCGAATGGAACGTTCAAAGAATTTGTTCCGATCCCGCTCCATCTGCCGAAACATGGCCTCCCGTTCAACGGCCACCGATAATGGCGAGATCAGGCGCCGCAGGATAGCCACGAACTCATCATCCACCCGCAGTTCACTGTCCTGCAGGGCAAACACCGCCACGGCCTGCTCGACGGCCGAGCCGTGGCTTTCCAGCAACAGAATCAACAATGACGTTCCGTCATCCAGTTGCCGGTACTGATAGAACGTATCGCTGTCACGATCCATAGCGAAAAAACTCATATGCAAGGCATCCGGTTCGATGCTTTCGCCATGATAGAGGTTTTCCTCACCCAGATAGATCATGTGCTGTTTTTCGCGCAGATAAAAACTCAGGGACGTTACCGGCAACACCTCGCGCGCCGATTGCAGAAAATGCTCGGCCAGTTGCTTGAAATCGCGGTAGGATAAAATGCTCTGCGTCATTTTGCGTGCAAAGCGGTTAAGTTTCATTAAACGCCGCACGTCGATATCCTGCTTGCTGATCAGATACAGGCCGCATTCCAGCGTTTTCAGTTTGCTGACCATGAATGAGACCAGATGTTCGGGAATAATTGAGCCATGCTGCGGCGCAATCATGCGCACGGGAAAGGCCTCGATCATCTGCATGCCATGCGTCACAATCTCCTGACTGGGCATATAATGCTCATGGAAAGGACGCATCGCCGCAAAATAACTTTCATCGCTGGCAAACAGTTCCCACTGCTCCGTGAAACCGCCAAAAATATCACTGGAAAACAGGATGCCTGACTGATGGTCAAAGGTGCAGAACGCACCGGGGAAATGCATATAGGGCGTAAAAATAAACGACAGTTTTCTGCCCGCCATCTCCATCGACCAGTGGTGTTTCTCCACCTCCCAGAAATGCAGCTTCTGCAAATTGTAATGTTTCAGCAATGCCGCCGCACGCCAGTCCGTAATCAGCCGGGCATCCTCGCGTTCAACCATCGCATCGATCTGCGGCAGGCTGGCCGTAATGTCCGGGTCCTGATGATGACAAATAAAATCGCGAATGGAGGAGAAAGGTACAACCTCCTCGATCTTGGCCAGCGTGCCGGGAAACGTCAGCGCGGAACCGGGATCGATCAGCATCGACTGGTCGCCATGTTCAATCAGGTAGGCATGGCACTGAAACGGATCACCCTCAAGGTAATGCCCGACCCACCAGACCCGCTCGGCAATCTCCACCGCATGTCCGATATCGGCAACCCCGGCCTGATTCATCTCTCCTCCCTTGCGGCTTCAGCCCCGATGCTGCGCCGCCCATCCCGACAAAAAAGCCAGAATACACTGCAAAGCCTGCGATTTTTTCATATCGTCCCGCGGCAGGACATAATCGGCACATTCGGCATAAAGCGGATAACGCACTGCTGCCAGCTCCTGCAATTTTTTTAACGTATCGCCCTGCGCAATCAAGGGCCGGTTGCTGTCACCGTCAATGCGTCGGGCCAGAAATTCGGGCGCCGCACGCAACCAGATCACCGGCGGATGCGCCCGCAACAGGCGACGGTTTTCCTCGCGCATGACAATGCCGCCGCCGGTTGCAATCACGGCCTGCTGCGGCAGTACCTGTTTCAAGGCCTCGGTTTCAATATCGCGAAAGCCTTCCTCGCCGCAATCCGCAAAAATCTCGGGAATGCTTCGCCCCTGTTGCCGGACAATCCATTCATCCAGATCAATCAACGGGCGCTGCAGGACGGTCGCCAGGCGACGGCCGATGCTGCTTTTACCCGAACCCATCAGCCCGATCAGAATCGGACAAACCACTGCATGCTGCCTTTGTTGCTCCACACCCCGCTCCTGCAATCAGCTTAACCATTTCCGGAAGAAAACGCAATCACGTCCCGGCCAGTACGGCATCCTCGACAATAAACTGTACGGCTCCGTTCCCCTGCCAGTGATCGACCTGCAACCTGCCGATCACCGAAACCCGTAATCCCTGCTGCAGATGCCTGTTCAGCCCGTTACCCTGAAACACGACGGCATTACAGCTCCGCCGGCCGTCGCCAAGCTTCAGGCGCAGCACACCGCCACGCAATGCCCTGTGTTCGGCGATATACACATCGCGCAGCAGCCAGCTGAACGGACGGTTTCCCTGCCCCCATGGCTCGAAGCGTCCCAGCCGCTCTGCCAGACCGCCATGCAATGCGCTCAGCCCCAGCTCGCCGTCAATGGCCAGACAAAGATGATCGTGTACACGAGCTGCCTGCTGCTCAACCGCAGCTCCGAATGCCGCGCAAAACCCATCCCATTGCTGCCGGCGCACCGTGCCGCCTCCGGCACCGGCATGGCCACCGAATCCTTCCAGATACGATGCACACGCATTGAGAATATCGCCGACATGAAACCCCGGCCTTCCGCGCAGCGACACCCGGATATCACCATCCGGTGTCACAAATCCCACGGCTGCCGGGCGACCGTATTTTCGCGCCAGCCGGCCCGCCGCCAGGCCAACGACGCCGGCATGCCAGTCCGCATCGAACACGGCCAGTACCTGTGCCTGCTGCAATCGCGCCTCCGCCTGACGAAAAACATCCGCCTCAACCTGCCGGCGCAGTTTGTTGGCTGCATCCAGTTCCATGGCCAGCCTGCGCGCCTCATCCGCATCCTCTGTTGCCAGCAGGCGCATTGCCGCCTCACCGTGTTGCATGCGACCGGCCGCATTGATGCGCGGCGCCAGATGGAAACCGATCGTTTCCGCATCCACGCTTTTGCTGATACGCGCCACCTCAAGCAATGCCTGCATGCCGACGGATGGCGCATGATTCAGACGCTGCAAACCATGATACACCAGAATGCGATTCACACCGACCAGATCCATGACATCGGCCACCGTCGCCACGGCCACGCGGTCCAGCAACCGCCGCAAATCGAACGCCGGTTTCTCGCCCGCCCGGGCCAGACGCTTCCAGACGGCCATCAGCAGAAAAAAGGCCACCCCGGTCCCGCACAGCCGGCGATCGGCAAAGCCACAATCCGCACGTGCGGGATTGAGCACGGCAAAGGCCTCCGGCAAGGTGGACTCGGGCAGATGATGGTCGGTAATAATCAGATCCAGGCCCAGTTCGGCGGCGCGACGGCTGGCCGCAAAACACGTGCTGCCGGTATCCACGCTGAGCCCCAGCGTAATGCCGGCCCGCTGCGCCTGCTCCACGGCCTCAACACCGATGCCATGACCATCCCCGGCACGATGGGGAATGGAAAACGAAACTTCCGCGCCGGCAGCGCGCAAGGCCTCCAGCAGAATCGCCGTGCCATTAACCCCGTCGGCATCGAAATCGCCAAAGACATGGATTTTTTCATGCGCCTGCAGGGCCCTGACCAGACGTGATGCGGCACGGTCCATATCCTGCATATCATCGGGATCAGGCAGTTCGCTCAGGCGCGGTGAAAAGAACGCATCGCTTTCCTGCAAGCCGCGCACCCGCAGGATCTCCTGCCAGGCCACCGCCGGATCATCGGTACACAGCGGCGCATGCCGCCAGACCAGCCGCATGCCCCTGATGGTACGTTGTTCCGGCAGCCCTGCGGCAGCAGGCGTCATGACAGCAACCGCTGCAGGCGGGCAAACAGTTCGGCTTCGCTGCGGCAGGATTTCGGCTGCCATGTCGCACGCCGCAGAGGCAGCAATGTCGGCGTCAGCCATACGGCATATCCCGCCCCCGTCAGCACGATATGCTTCGGCAAGACGCGCGGCATAAGTTCCGCCACCCGCTCCGCCTCGCATATGGTACACACGGCATCACGCGCCTCGGCAACCGATGCCAGAAACGGATTGCGCGTGGCCACCGGCAGACGGGGCATGACAGGCTCGCCCTCGCTCCCGCCCCAGAACCACAGGCCATGCACATCCGCCTCGCCACGCAGGCGCCGATGCTCTGCCGGCTGCTGATGCAACAGCATCTGGATTTCGGACATCAGCCGCATCATTCGCCCGCCATCGGCACCGGCAGGATGGCGATTGGGCAACAGCCCCCCGGACAAACTGGCAAAATCCACCGGCGCGGCATCCAGTGCTGTGCGACAACACAGCAGCAATGCGGCACCGGCATGGCAGAGCTGCATGCCGTCTTCCTGCAGCAAAGGGTTGAGCCGGGCACAGAGCCAGCGCGCATCATCCGCCGACCAGGAGAATGCACCTTCCGGCATCACCGTCAGCGTATCCCGCCCCAGTGCCGCGAAATAAGGCGAGGCCACCCATAACTGCTGCGTACCCGGCGGAATATCCGCCGCCGCAGCCAGCAATTGTGCACTCGTACAACCATGCAGCCTGGCATAGCAGGATAGCGGTGAAAGCGGCGTACAATGAAACCAGTGTCGGCGCATGCGCGCAAACCGGGCCTGCCACGAAACAAGATCAGGATGCAGCTGAAGACCGTCCTGATATTCAAACAATGCCTGGCTGATTAACAGCACGCTAGGCTTCACTGGATGAATCAGCCCTCCAGCGCCCGGCGCACGGCGGACTCACTGGCATCAATGGTGACCGGCGTCGGCACATTCAGCATGGCCGTATCCGGATCCTTCAGGCCATTTCCGGTCAGGGTGCAGACAATTTTATCGCCGGGTTTGAAATAACCGGCCTTGTTCAGCTTGATCACGCCCGCCACCGAGGCCGCACTGGCCGGCTCGCAAAATACGCCTTCCAGTGAAGCCAGCATATCGTAGGCCTGCAGGATTTCCTCATCGCTCACCGCATCGATGCGCCCTCCCGATTCATCGCGGGCGACTTCGGCCTGCTGCCAGGAAGCCGGCTTGCCGATACGAATGGCCGTGGCCACGGTTTCCGGATTTTCCACCGGCGCGCCGTTGACAATGGGGGCCGCGCCGGCGGCCTGAAAGCCGAGCATCTTCGGCAGATTCTTGCTGATGCGCTTGTCGAAATATTCCTTATAGCCCATCCAGTAAGCCGTGATATTGCCCGCATTGCCGACCGGCAGCGCATGATAGTCCGGGGCAAAACCCAGCTCATCGACGATCTCGAAAGCGCCGGTCTTCTGTCCCTGCAGGCGATACGGATTCACTGAATTGACCAGTGAAATGGAGCCATCGGCCGAAATTTCGCGCACCAGTTCCAGCGCATCATCAAAATTGCCGCGAATCTGAATCACCTTCGCGCCATAACGCATGCCCTGCGACAGCTTGCCCAGCGCAATCTTGCCATCGGGAATCAACACATAGGCCTGCATGCCGCAATTGGCCGCATAGGCCGCCGCTGAGGCCGAGGTATTCCCGGTTGAGGCACAAATCACCTTGCGGGAGCCGGCATTATAGGCCTGAGTCACCGCCATGGTCATGCCGCGATCCTTGAATGAACCCGTCGGGTTCAGCCCTTCAAACTTGAGATAAATATTCAACTCGGGATTAATCGCATTGCGCAAATTCATCGATTCATGCAATGGCGTGTTTCCCTCATACAGGGTAATCACCGCATCATCCTTGCCGATGGGCAAAAACGCGCGATAGCGATTAATAATTCCTTCGTAGCGTGGCATGACGTTTCCCCTAGGCCGCAAATTGCTCTTTGCGCAAAATCAGTGCATTGTCCTCAACGGATTCCAGCGCCGTAATACGCGCGATTGCCGCCTGCAAATTTCCCTCTCGGGTTTCATGCGTCAGCATGACAACCGGCACGCTGTTCGTCGCATGCCGCTCCTTCTGGATGATCGCTTCCAGACTGATACGCTGATCAGCCAGAATCGAGGTCACGGCCGCAATCACGCCCGGCTCATCGCGCACCATCAGGCGCACATAGTATTCGCAGCTGATATCCGCCACCGGCATCGTCGCCATTTCCCGCCGCTCGCTTTCAACAAAGCCCATCGGCGCCGGCAAATGCTCCACACCATGCGGATGCACACGGGCAATATCCATGATATCCGCCACCACGGCGGAAGCGGTCGGCCGTTCGCCGGCCCCGCGTCCGAAATACAGCGTATGCTCGACAAAATCGCCGGAGACCATCACTGCATTATAGGAGTCGGAGACATTGGCCATCTGCGAGCTGTGCGGCACCAGCGTCGGATGCACGCGCATTTCCACCTGATCGCCATGCGGCTTGGCAATGCCCAGCAGCTTGATGCGATAGCCCAGTTCCCGCGCCGAGGCGATATCCGACGGCGTGATACGGCTGATGCCTTCGGTGAACACCTCATCAAAGCGGATTTTTGCCCCGAACGCCATGGCCGCCAGAATGGAAAGCTTGTGCGCCGTATCAATGCCTTCCACATCAAACGTCGGATCAGCCTCGGCATAGCCCAGTGCCTGTGCCTCTTTCAGCACCTCGGCATAATCCGCGCCCTCATTCTCCATCTTGGTCAGAATGAAATTGCAGGTACCGTTGAGAATGCCATACACCGATTCAATCGCATTGGCCGCACAGCCCTCGCGCAGCGCCTTCAGGCAGGGAATTCCACCGCCCACGGCCGCTTCAAAGCCGACCGCCAGCCCTTTTTCAGCCGCCAGCGGGAACAGCTCTTCACCATGTTTGGCGATCAACGCCTTGTTGGCCGTGACCACATGTTTGCCATGTTCCAGCGCCGTCGCCACAAAGGTTCGAGCCGGTTCATAACCACCAATCAGTTCAACGACCAGGTCGATATCATCGGCACGAACAATATCATTGGCATCATCACTCAGACGCACGGCGGATAAATCAAGTCCGCGATCGCGCGCCAGATCGCGGTCCGCCGCCGCCACCAGCACCACCTTGCGGCCCAGCCTGCGGCTGATCAATGCCTGTTGTTCGATCAGGATACGGGCCACGCCGGTACCGATCGTGCCCAGCCCCAGCAAACCAACCCTTACTTCACTCATATTCACGCTCCCTGCGATAAAAACTGGCGCATCCCGCGCAAAGCCTGCCGGGTTCGATGTTCATTCTCAATCAGTGCAATACGCACATACTGATCACCGTAATCGCCAAAACCGATACCGGGTGATACCGCCACGCCCGCTTCGGTCAGCATGCGCTTGGAGAACTCCAGTGATCCCAGATGCTTGAATTCGTCGGGGATCTCGGCCCAGACAAACATCGATGCCTTCGGGGACTCCACCATCCAGCCCATCTGGTGCAGGCCATGCACCAGCACATCACGACGCGACTGATACATCAGGCGGATATCCTCAACACAATCCTGCGGGCCGTTCAGCGCCGCACAGGCGGCAATCTGCAACGGCTGGAAGGTGCCGTAATCCAGGTAGGACTTGATCTTGGCCAGCGCGGCCACAATATCCCTGTTGCCTACCATAAAGCCGATGCGCCAACCGGGCATATTGTAGGTCTTGGACAGCGAATAGAATTCCACGGCGACATCCTTCGCGCCGGGCACCTGCATAATGGACGGGCATTGATAATCATCAAATGTAATTTCGGCATAGGCAATATCCGAAATCACAATCAGATCATTTTCACGCGCGAAATCAACCAGTTGCACGTAAAAATCGAGATCCACCACCTGCGCTGTCGGATTGGACGGAAAATTCACGATCAGAATCTTCGGCCTGGGCCAGGAATCCTTGACCGCTTTCTGCACATCCTCAAAATAATCGCGCCCCGGCCCCATCGGCACATGGCGGATATCCGCGCCGGCAATAATGAACCCATAGGGATGAATCGGATAGGCCGGATTGGGGCTGAGCACCAGATCCCCGGGCGAGGTAATCGCCACGGCCAGATGCGCCAACCCTTCCTTGGAACCGATGGTCACAATGGCTTCGCTTTCCGGGTCAAGATCGACATCGAATTTACGCTTGTACCAGGCACACAGCGCCCGCCGGAGTCCCGGAATTCCGCGTGAAACCGAATAACGATGATTGCGGCCGGCCTGCGCCGCCTCACAAAGTTTATCGACAATATGCTGCGGTGTCGGCTGATCGGGATTCCCCATGCCGAAATCAATAATATCACGCCCTTCGTGACGCAATTGCATTTTAAGCTGATTGACTACGGCAAACACATACGGTGGCAGCCGCTTGATTTTATCAAATTCGCGCATGTATGAGGCTTTTCTCCCGACGCAGATCACCCGACAGGGTCGAAGCGAGTGTACGAAGCGCCCCTGTCCGGGTCAAGAAAGCAAAAGGCCCGCCTGAAACCAGGCGAGCCTTTTGCATCGTTTGCGATTGCGCCGGTTTAATGTTTTACATCAGACCAGACGGATTTCTTCAGCAGATACAGTACCAGCGTCAGCACAACCAGGAAGCCCAGTACCCAGCAACCAATGATGCGACGTTCATTCTGGTGCGGGTCGGCAATGAAGGCCAGGAATGCAGCGACATCCTGCGCCTGAGCTTCCAGTTCCGCCGTATCGGCCTCGTCATGATCCAGCCAGCCCAGCGGGTCCGGCATGGCAATACGATTGCCCGGGAAGTACTCATTGAAGTTACCATCGGGCACCTTGCCTGCAGGATCATGTTCAAAACCGGTCAGCACCGAGTAGATATAGTCGGGGCCACCACGACGGGCATTGGCGATAACCGACAGATCCGGCGGCACTTTACCATAGGAGACCTTGGCATCTTCCGGTGAGAGGTCGGTAATCAGACCGGCCGTCAGCGGATGTTCGCCTCGCAGCTCATCCACCGCCTCACGGCTCAGGCTGAGTTCCGGATAATCCATCAGGCCTTTGTACGTGATGTACTTGGCTGAATGGCAACCCATGCAAACGTCGGTAAACACGGTCAGACCGCGCCGCAACTGCTCCTGATCGGTAACATCGATCTCGGCATGTTTCAGCGCGACGCCATGCTCATTGGCCTGCACCGCACCGGAGGCGACCATCAGCGAGGTCATGGCCACCACGGCCATCAGAATATTTTTCAGTTTCATATTCGCTCTCCCCCTCAAATATGGTCCGGTACGTTCTTTGTCTTCTCAAACTTCGGCAGGAATGGCAGAAGCAGGAAGAAGGCAAAGTAGTAGGTTGTTGCAATCTGGCCGACCAGTTTCAGCGTCGGTGTCGGAGCGGAATGACCGCAGTAACCGAGCACAATCACCGTGATGAAGAACAGAATCACCATCTGACGGTAGACCGGACGATAGCGCGATGAACGCACCTTGGAGCGATCCAGGAACGGCAGCAGGAACAGAATGGCCAGCGAGGCACCCATGGCCAGCACGCCCAGCAGCTTGCTCTCGAATGAACGCAGAATCGTGTACCACGGCGTCAGATACCATACCGGAGCAATATGCGCCGGCGTCTGCAGGTTGTTGGCCGGCACGTAGTTATCCACTTCGATAAAGTACCCGCCCATCTGCGGATTAAAGAATACCACATAGCAGTAGAACAGCAGGAACACCGCCACGCCAAAGGCATCCTTGATCGTGTAATAGGGATGGAACGGAATCGTACCCTGGCCCTCATGCACATCGATGCCTTCCGGGTTATTGGAATGGACGACATGCAGCGCATGGATATGCCCACCCACAATGGCCGCCAAGAGCAGCGGGAACAGATAATGCAGCGAGAAGAAGCGGTTCAGCGTCGGATCACCGACAGCGAAACCACCACGCAACAATTGCTGCAGATATTCACCCAGCACCGGCAGTGCGCCGAACAGGTTGGTGATCACCGTCGCACCCCAGAATGACATCTGACCCCAGGGCAGCAGATAACCGAAGAAGGCCGCACCCTGCATGATCAGCAGAATCACCACACCGATAATCCACAACAGCTCACGCGGCCCCTTGTAGGAACCGTAATACATACCGCGGGCGATATGCATATAGACCACCACGAAGAAGGCCGAAGCACCAACGGCATGCATATAGCGAATCAGCCAGCCGAAATTCACATCACGCATGATGCGTTCGACGGAATCAAAGGCGACCGTATAACCACCATAGGTCAGCGCCGCACTCGGTTTGTAGTACATGGCAAGAAAAATCCCGGTCAGGATCTGCAATGTCAGCACCAGCAGCGCCAGCGAACCGAAGTTCCACATATAGTTCAGGTTCTTCGGCACCTGATATTCCGTCAGCTGAGACTTGATAATGGCCTCAGCGCCTGTGCGTTCGTCAATCCAGGCGAACAGCCGTGTTTTCATCATTTTTTCTAACACTTTCCCCTCCCCCCGAATTATCCGATCACAACTTTGGTGTCGGTCATGTACTTGTACGGCATCAGATGCAGATTATGCGGCGCCGGCGAACCATTGATCACGCGCGCCGAGATATCATACAGCGAGCCATGGCACGGGCAGTGCCAGCCGCCGGGCCAGTCTTCCGGCACCGAGTCACCCCAGCCCTTGCGTCCGGCCGTCTGTTTGAACAATGGAATCCAGCGCAGATGCGTGCAACTGGCCACCACAATCAGATATTCCGGCTTGATGGCGCGGTATTTCCTGTTTTCCGGCGTCATCCATTCCGCACTTACTGCTTCAATGGCTTCCGAATTCGGGTCCTTGAGCATTTCGTCATGCCCGTCAACCTGCTTCAGCAGCTCCTCCGTGCGATGGACCACGAACACCGGCTTACCCTGCCACTGGATCACCACCAGCTGACCGGGTTCCACGGTTGCCACATCGAATTCTGTTTTGGCTGCCGCCAGTGTGTCCGCCGCCGGCATCATACTGCCGATAAACGGTACAATAGTCGCACCGGCTGCAACTGCCCCCATGCCGCCTGCAGCGACATAAAGAAAATTGCGGCGCGACTGATCGGCTTGATCTGTCATAGCTTATCCCTCCCTGTCATCATTCCGATTGCGAAAGGTGCATGACTAGCAAGCAAACACCTCTTTAGCAACCACATTTTTATTAAGGCTTTATCCAGCCTTGCTCGCCAGCGCCCTCAGCTCGGCAATCGCCGCTGCGTAATCCGGCTTGTTGTAAACGGCGGAACCCGCCACAATCGCATCCGCACCGGCAGCCGCGACCTCCTCGATGGTCTCCACATTGACGCCGCCATCGACTTCCAGCCAGGCATCGCAACCGGCCTCATCAAGCATGGCGCGGCATTCCCGGATCTTGTCGGTCACGGCATGAATATACTTCTGACCGCCATAACCCGGATTCACGCTCATCAGCAACACCAGATCCGTACAATGCAGGACATGCCGGATGGTCGAAACGGGCGTCGCCGGATTCAGGCTCACGCCGGCCTTTTTGCCCAGCGAACGAATATACTGCAAGGTGCGCTCCAGGTGCACACATGCTTCCTGATGCACGGTAATAATATCCGCGCCGGCGTTGGCGAATGCCTCTACCTGGGTATCAGGATGATTGACCATCAGATGCACATCAATCGGCTTGTCCGTATGACTGCGAATGGCCTTGCAAACATTATCGCCAATCGTAATCGGCGGCACAAACGAACCATCCATCACATCAAAATGAATCCAGTCGCAGCCGCCCTCATCAATGGCGCGAACTTCATTTCCCAGGTCCGCAAAATCCGCGGAAAGAATGGATGGTGCAATGACAATCTGTTTTTTCATCTGAATCTAGTCCTCCTGACAGGGTTCGGATTTATAGCGCCTGAGCCGTCAATCGTCCAGCGCCAGTATCCAGTCAACCAGCAGGCGCAGCTGTTTTTCATCCAGCGGGCCGCCCGCTGCGCGCGAAAATCCCGGCATATGCCGACTGCCGGTACCCTGCGCAATCAGGGCCCGCAGGACAGACGCATCATGATGGCCGGCCAGTTTCGGCGCATACGCGCCCTGTCCCCGTTCTCCGTGGCACATGGCACATACCGCCTGATAAATCGCCACGCCGCTATGCTTGCCTTGCGCCGGGTCGTAATGACATGCCCGGCATTTCCCGTCAAACAAACTGCGTAAAGTGCGATCGGAATGAGGGTCGGCGCGCACCCTGAGCAACAGCCATGCACGACTTTTTCGCCCTTCACCATCGGTCAGTTCAACCCACTTTTTCACCTGATCCATTTTGGCGAAGGTATCAATCTCGACACGCACGCGCGTAAACTGCCCCGGCATCAGCAAACGCGACTCAGGCACCACCGCAGTACAGCCACAGGAGGCCTGCACATCCACGATCTGGGCCATCGTGCTGCCCGTATTACGGATGCGCAAGAATGACACCGCCTTTTCCCCTTCCGTGACCTCGCCCATATCCAGTTGCTGTGGCTCAAATATCAGGGATGAGGCACGATCATCTTCTGTTGCGGACATGGCGCAGCCGGATGGCAACAGCATCAACAGGCACAGTATCAGACGCAGCATATACGCTATCCTTGCAGCCGCAGCATACCGTTCAATGGCGCAGGTACGGCACACTGCCCCTGCATCATGGCCTGCAGCTGCGGCGGCTCGCAGGCCAGCAACCGCTCCACAGCCTCCACCACGGCGACATCCGTGAAATCCGCCTGCAATAACGGCGCCAGCCAGGCATCCAGTTCCAGCATGCCCTGCCGGTTCAAACGATAGCGCAGACGCCGCACACGCCATTCGCAGGATGCCTTCTGCTCGCCGGACATCATCGGATTCAGGATTTTCTGGCCAGAATCTTGCGCTTGATACTGTCGATGGCCGCCGTCGGATTCAGCTCTTTCGGGCAGGCCTCCATGCAATTCATGATCTGATGGCAGCGATACAGGCGAAACGCATCCTCAAGCTGATCCAGCCGCTTGCCGGTAGCCTCATCACGCGAATCGACAATCCAGCGATTGGCCTGCAGCAGCACGGCGGGCCCCAGAAAGCGCTCGCCGTTCCACCACCATGACGGACAGGAGGTCGTACAGCAGGCGCATAGAATACATTCATACTGACCATCAAGCTCGGCGCGCTCTGCTGGCGACTGCAGACGTTCATGCTCCGGCGTCGGCGTCGTGGTCTGCAGCCAGGGCTGAATCTGGCGATACTGATCGAAGAAATGATCCATATCGACGACCAGATCCCGTATCACCGGCATGCCCGGCAGGGGGCGCACATGCACCGGCTGCTTCAGCCCCGCCAGCGGCGTGATGCAGGCCAGGCCATTGACGCCGTTGATATTCATGCCGTCCGAGCCGCATATGCCCTCGCCGCAGGAACGCCGGTAGGTCAGGCTGCCGTCCAATTCCCATTTGATATAATTCAATGCATCGAGCAATTTCATGCCCGGCCTGTTCAGCGGCACCTCATAACCCTGCATGAACGGCCTCTCATCCCGCTCGGGATCATAGCGAAAGACGGACAGGCGCACCGTTTCAGACATTCGTCACCCCCTGCATCAGTAC
>WFNX01000031.1 GCA_015488375.1 Mariprofundaceae bacterium
GGGATGTAGTTGAAACATGTCCCGATATTCGTTTGCTGATTTCACTTCTGCAAGTGGTGGTGCCGGGTTCATGTCCCTTACTTACTTGTTCAGAGAGGGCAGGGCAGGTATGGCCGCTATCAGTCTTTTAGGCCTGGGAAGAAGGGCTGTGCAGAAAGGCAGCAACATCGCTACGGGAAAGCATGCCACAGAGGCGCTGTTCATCGTTCAGGATCGGGATATGGCTGAAGCCCTGTGTGGCAAAAATATCCAGCGCATCGGCCAGCGGGGCATCTTCGGGAAGTGTGGTGACCGATGTGGTCATCAGTTGTCCGACGACCTCAGGTTTGTCCGAACTGATGCCGGGAGTGGGTCTGATCAGTGTTTTCAGACGCGCTTCCAGTGTTTCACCAGGGAAGTTGTCGGCAGCCCGGGTAAAATCGCTGAGAGTAATAATGCCGATGATACGACGTACCCGGTTAACGACAGGAAGGCTTTTGATATGGTGTTGTTGCATCAGCTGCCAGGCATCCTGCAAATGATCTCCGAATTCCACGCTGATGACGGCACGGGTCATCATGTCGCGGCAGTTCATGTCTTTCAGATTGCGCCGGTGTGCAACGGCCGTGGCACGGACGTATATATCCTGCAGGTCTTCAATCGTCACATCGATATAGGTATCCATTTCCTGCAATGCACTGCGCAGGTCTTCTGCGGAGAATGGTGTCGGGTTGGACAGATCATGCCCTGTATGAGTGTCCGCCACAGGCATGAAGCGCTTCGTTTTTTTTCGTTGTGCAATGACCCGGCGGGTCAGCCAGACGGCTGCACCCAGAATCAGCACATTCAGTCCCACCGGCATGAGTACATAAAGATAACCCAGGGAGTGGATGGATTCGCCGCCAATGACCGCGACGAGCGCTGCTGCCCCACCGGGCGGATGCAGACAGTTGAGCTGATGCATGGCAAAGATGGCCAGCCCGACAGCAAGTCCTGCGGCAATAAACGGATCGGGTACCCACAGGGCGCAGCTGACGCCAACAACCGCGGACACCAGATGTCCCCCGATAAATGACCAGGGGCGGGTCAGTGGACTGTGGGGCGCAGCATAGAGTAACACAGCAGCTGCCCCCATGGAGGCCACGATATAGGGGAGTCCTGAGCCTCCAACGAGATGATAACTGGCCCATGTTACCAGCGTAATGCCGATGATGGCACCCAGTGACGAGATCAACATTTCATCCTGTGACTGGCGCGCGGCCAGCCCTGCCTTGATGCGAGCTATAAGATGCATAGCTAGTGATTCTTTATGAAGATGTGGCCGGAGTAAAGAGAGTACTGGCAGGCGTGAGACCAATAGTGACCGGGAAAGCGTAAGCTATGGACTCGGCTGGCACCGGTGTCTTGTATGGTGATGCAGATATGGAGCAATGGCAGCTGATGGGCTATCCTTCACGCCATTCGAAAATGGCGCCGTTACGGGTGAATTGTGACGGACGCAACAGGTGGATATCCATGAATATTGATGTGCAGAAAGTCGCCATGCTGGCGCGCATCCGTCTGACGGATGAAGAGGCCGCCGAACTCGGGCCGCAGCTTGAACAGATCGTTGGCTATATCGATCAGTTGTCTGGAATCGGGACAGACAATATCGCTCCGACGGCGCATCCGCATGATATTGCCATGCCGTTACGTGCCGATATTGTCAGCAACGGCAACCGGCGAGAGATATTGCAGCAGCCGGCACCGGCAACCGAGGCCGGTCTTTATATTGTTCCCAAGGTGATTGAATAATGACATATGCGACATTAAGCGAACTTCGCGCGCAACTGGACAGTGGCGCGCAGACAGCCTGTTCACTGGCCGAAGCCTATCTCGAACGCGTTCAGGCACTGAATGCGGAGCTGAATGCCTTTGTGCATATTGATGCCGATGAGGTGCTGGAACAGGCCGCAGCCTCCGATACCTATCGCGCGAGCCATGGCCCGCGCCCGCTGGAAGGCCTGCCAATCGCCATCAAGGATATTTTCTGTACGCAGGACGGGCCCACGCAATGCTGCTCGAATATTCTGAAGGGCTATCGCGCGCCCTATGATGCGCATGTGATTACGCGGTTGAAGGAGGCCGGGGCTGTCCTGTTCGGTAAAACGAATATGGATGAATTTGCCATGGGGTCGTCCAATGAAACCTCTGCCTTCGGGCCCTGTCGCAATCCGTGGGATACAACGCGTATTCCCGGCGGTTCTTCCGGCGGCTCGGCCTGCGCCGTGGCCGCGGGCATGGCTCCGGCAGCGCTGGGCACCGACACCGGCGGTTCCATCCGGCAGCCGGCGGCATTATGTGGCATTACAGGTCTGAAGCCGACCTACGGCCGCGTATCGCGGCGCGGCATTATCGCCTTTGCCTCTTCGCTGGATCAGGCCGGGCCGATGACGCGTAGCGTGGAAGATACGGCTTTGCTGGCCTCGGTCATGTGCGGGCATGATTCCGCTGATGCAACCAGCGTGGCCGATGCGCCGGAAGTGGACTGGCTGGGCGCATGTGCCGCGCGCGATATGAAAGGGCTGAAAATCGGCAGGCCCAGGGAATATTTTATCGATGGCATGGATGCAGGCGTTCTGCAGGCGGTGGAGGAAGCCATTGAAACCTGCCGCGAACTGGGCGCGGAAGTTATCGATGTGTCGCTGCCGCATACGCCGGCGGCCGTTGCCGCCTATTATGTGATTGCGCCTTCGGAAGCCTCGGCCAATTTATCCCGTTATGACGGTGTTCGTTTCGGTCATCGCTGTGAGGCGCCGGAGGACTTGCTGGACATGTACACGCGTACGCGCGACGAAGGGTTCGGAGCGGAAGTGAAGCGACGTATTCTGACCGGTTCATTTGCGCTCTCCTCCGGTTATTACGATGCCTATTATCTGAAAGCGCAAAAAGTTCGCACCCTGATTCGGCAGGATTTTCTGCAGGCATTTGCTCAGGTCGATGTATTGCTGACACCGACTTCGCCGGTGACAGCGTTTCATATCGGCGAAAAAACGGATGACCCGCTGACCATGTATCTGGCCGATGTGTTTACCATTGCGCTGAATCTGGCGGGTCTGCCCGGCTTGTCTCAACCCTGCGGTTTTGCCGACGGGTTGCCGGTTGGCCTGCAGTGGATTGCGCCGGCCTGGCAGGAAGATCGTATCCTGGCTGCGGCCAGCGCCTATGAAGCGGCGACTGACTGGCTGTCGCAGACGCCGGCCACGGGAGGAAACTGATGAGCTGGGAAGTTGTTATCGGTCTGGAAGTTCATGTTCAGATCAACACCAAAACCAAGGCCTTCTGTGGCTGTTCCACGGAATTCGGTGCCGAGCCGAACACACAGACCTGTCCGGTTTGTCTGGGTATGCCCGGCCAGTTGCCGGTGCTGAACAGCGAGGCCGTGAATAAGACGGTGCTCACCGGTCTGGCCATCAATGCGCAGATTAATCTGGAATCGAAATTTGATCGCAAGAACTATTTCTATCCTGATCTTCCCAAGGGCTATCAGATCAGCCAGTTTGCCGTGCCGCTGGTTGAACATGGTTATCTGGATATTCCGACCGCGGAGGGTGAGAAGCGCATCGGCATTACGCGCATTCATATGGAAGAGGATGCCGGTAAATCGTTGCACGAAGGGCTGGACGGGGTTTCGCATATCGACCTGAACCGTTCGGGCATTCCGCTGATGGAGATTGTGTCTGAGCCGGACATGCGCTCCGCCGATGAGGCCGTGGCCTATCTGAAACAATTGCATCAACTGGTACGTTTTCTCGATGTGTCCGGTGCGGATATGGAGAAGGGGCAGTTTCGCTGTGATGCCAATGTGTCCGTGCGTCGTCGTGGCGAGCCGCTGGGCACGCGTGCCGAACTGAAAAATCTCAATTCGTTCCGTTTCATCAAACAGGCCATCGAATATGAGGCCAACCGCCAGATTGAACTGATCGAGGATGGCGGCACGGTGGTGCAGGAAACGCGCCTGTATGATTCGGTCAGGGGCGAAAGCCGTTCGATGCGCAGCAAGGAAGAAGCGCATGATTATCGCTATTTTCCGGAGCCCGATCTGCCGCCGTTGCGCCTTTCGCAGCAGCAGGTGGATGCGATTCGCGATGGCATGCCGGAATTGCCGGGTCAGCTGCGGCAGCGCTTTGAGAGCGAATACGGTTTGTCACCTTATGACGCCGATGTTCTCAGTCAGACGCGCGAACTGGCCGGCTGGTATGAAGCGCTGGTTGCGGCGCATCCGTCAGATCCGAAACGTTGCGCCAACTGGCTGGCCAATGAACTGCTTGGGCGGTTGAAGGAAGCCGGACGCGATATCGAGGATTCGCCGATCAGTGCCAGACAACTGGCCGGGCTGCTGGATCGTATCGAGGATGGCACGATCTCCGGCAAGATTGCCAAGGATGTGCTGACGGACATGATGGCTGACGGTCGTGATGCCGATGCCATTATTGAGGCCAAAGGGCTGAAGCAGGTCAGCGACACGGGCGCCATTGATGCCATGATTCGCGAAGTCTTCGAGGCCAATCCGCAACAGCTGGAACAGTATCGGGCCGGACGAGAGAAGCTGTTCGGTTTCTTTGTCGGTCAGGTGATGAAGGCCTCGAAAGGACAGGCCAACCCGGCACTGGTGAATCAGCGACTGAAAGCATTGCTGGACGGTTGAGATGATGCGCATATGGCATGAATGTGTTTGTTCGTGCCCTGTGCGCTGTATCTCCGCTGATCAAACGGGCCGCTGATGCGCGTCATGCGCTTCCCGTTGCTTGCCGCGTTGCTGGCCGGGCTGGTTTTCATGGTGGCGAACTATCGGCTGCAGCAACTGGATGTGCAGGCCATGATGGACCAGGCGGCGCAGAATATCGGTGTGGAGCTGACGGCGAAGGCCGTAACCCTGACATTGTTCCCCGAACCAGGCGTGCGACTGGACGAGGTACGCATGCGGCGTGGCAGCGTGCAGGTGGAAGCCGCACATGTACTGGTGCATGCAAGCCTGATGCCGTTTCTGTTTGGCAAGCTTGAATGGGGCTCCATTCATTTTAATGAGGTGACATTTCATCTGCCGGCGGCCCGGGGCAATGATGCATTATGGGCGCAACTGGCGCATATCCCGTTTCAGCGGGTGGAGGTCAGCCACGGCAGGCTGGTGCTGGATGCGCATACCTGGCTGGATGATTTTACGCTGGATATACGGGATATCGGCAAAAACCGGGATGCTTCATGGGAGTTCCAGACCATGCTGGAGAATCATCTGGTGCGTTCCTATGGTCGTTTGACCTTTCGTCAGGGCGAGGTGGTCAGAAGTTTCGGCAAGTTCAAGGTTGAGCAGGTTTTGCTGGCACCATATGCCGAATTATTGCCGCCAACATTCGCCGGGCAACTGTCCGGTGGTGAACAGTTCAGTGGTTCGGCAACCTTTAATCTGACAGGCAAACACGCATGGACGTTGTTCGGCGAAGGAAGAATCCAGCGTGGCGACGAAACACTGGTGAAATTCCGCGGCAAACTCGAACATCCGGAAGAAGCCCTGCTGATCTGGCGCGATGCATTTGTGCATTTTGATGACGGGGCGGTGATTGCCGTGGATGGCTGGTGTCAGCAGCAGGCCTGCGAAACGCGCCTGCAAGGCAAAAAGCTTCCGCTGAATGCGTTAACAATGGTCTGGGCAGAACAGGCCGTCAGGCCGACGCAGATTGACGGTGCCATGCGTGTGGATTCGGTAATCCGCTGGCAGCATGCACAATGGTCAGCCAGGGGGAAGGTGCAGGTGCGCAAGCCACGCTTTCATTTTGCCGCCAACACGATTGCCCTGCCGGATATGCAGATGGATATTGCGGATTTCCATGGTCATGGCATGCATTGGGAGATAAAACAGGCGCAACTGGAAAGTTCGGCCATGACGGATCGTCTTATCCTGTCGGCGACATATGATCCGCAGCAGGGGCTGAAAGGTGAGGCCAGTACGGATGGCATGGATGCGAACTGGGTGCCGCTGGCGAATCTGGTGCTGGCCTCGCTCGGTGAAGCGCCGGCGCTTGATGGTTCCGGTCGCGTCAAGGGCAAGGTGACGCTGGAGCAGCGTGGTGAACAGTACGTTCTGGGTATGAATTTCAATGCGACGGAGGCGCGTATCGATTATGCATCGATCACGCGGAAGCCGGCGCGCATGCAGGCACAGTGCGCGCTGACGCTGACTCGTCAGGCCGGCAGCGATGCGGTGAGTATGCAGTCGTGTCGTTTTGGCGGTTCCGGTGTACAGGCGTTGCAGTGGCAGCGCGATGCACAGGGGCAACGGCTTCAGGTGCAGCAGGGGGCTCTGGATTTCGCCCAGCTTGAAGCGGCAGGACTGCATCTGGTGGAGACTGACGGGATTGCCTTTCGAGGCCGTGTCATGGGGGATTTTACGGCATCGAGTCAGGGCGATGCTTCGCTTTCCGACTGGCTCGGCAAGCTTTCCGGCGACCTTGATCTGCATGCCTTCGGTACGGAGAACTGGCAACTGGATGGCCATATGCGTGCCTGCAATGGCATCTTGTCTTCCGAACATGTGCTGATGAAGTTGCAGAAGGGTCAGGTAAATCTGGCCGGTGAGTATCATGTATTGCATGAAAGCGGGACGATTCATGTGCTGAGCGGGCATCTTGCCTGGGACAATGTCGGGGATATCCCGCAGCTGGATGAGAAACTGGCGCTTCATGGCACGATTGCCGCTTTGCAGGTGCAATGGGGGCAGGTTCCGTGGCATGCCTTGCAGGGTCGATATCGACTGCAGCATGGTGTGTTGCAGTTGCAGGACTGGCAGGCAACGCTGGCAGAGGCCGAGGTAACATCGCATGGCCTGAGATTGCAACGCGAGGATAAACGGCTGAAACTCAGCGGCGATGTGCATATTGCCGGGCTGGCGACGGAAAAGCTGCCTGCCTTGCAGCAATGGCTGGGTGTGGACATTCAGGGGCGCCTGGTGACGAATCTGACACTGGCCGGCTACTGGCCGGCCAGACGCTTGCTGGATATGGATGTCGATGGCGACCTGGCAATCTATGATGGCCTTTGGCTGCAGGCAGAGCATCAGCGGCCTTTCCGCAAGTTTGCCATGCGTCTGCAGTTAAAGCAGGGAATATTGCGGGCAAATCGATTGATTGTGGAAACGAAAACAGATCATTTTACCGGCGTGGTGAGCATGGACAGCAATTATTTGTTGACTGGCCGGCTGCACTGGGGCAAACGCATGGTGCAAGTTGAGGGGCGCTGGCCGCGGCCGGTCTGGCATGAGGTGGTGGCGCCCTGATGTTGTTTGCTGCGCGGCATGGGGAAATCGTGTAAATTCGCGCTCCATTAATCGTTTGAGGTAACCATTATGTCTCTTTCAACACTGACAGCTCTTTCACCGCTGGACGGGCGCTATGCCGGCAAGGTATCGGCATTAAGGCCGATTTTCAGTGAATATGGCCTGATTCGCGCACGCGTCACTGTCGAGGTGCGCTGGTTGCAGATGCTGGCGGCGCACGAGGGGATTGCTGAAGTGCCGGCATTTTCCGGGCAGGCGCAGGCATTTCTTGATGCGATTGTTGCGCAGTTTGATGAAACGGCGGCGGCACGGGTCAAGGAAATCGAGGCCACGACCAATCATGATGTGAAGGCCGTGGAATATTACCTGAAAGAGCGGGTGGCCGATTGCGCGGAAGTGGCAGCAGTGGCCGAGTTTTTCCATTTCGCCTGTACATCGGAAGATATTAATAACCTGTCCTATGCATTAATGCTCAAACAGGCGCGCGATGAGGTGATGCTGGCACAGATGGATGCGCTGATCGAGGCAGTTGTGGCCGGTGCGCATGCGTATGCGGAGCAGCCATTGCTCTCACGTACGCATGGACAACCTGCCAGCCCGACGACCATGGGTAAGGAATGGGCCAATGTGGCCTATCGCATGCGCCGTCAGCGCAGGCAACTGGCGGACGTGGAAATTCTGGGCAAGATCAATGGCGCCGTCGGCAACTATAATGCACATTTTGCCGCCTATCCGGAGCTGGACTGGCCGACCATGGCCAGAGACTTTGTTGAATCACTGGGTCTGGACTGGAATCCCTACACGACCCAGATTGAACCGCATGATTATGTTGCCGAATTCAATGAGGCCGTAGCCCGCTTTAATACGATCCTGATCGATTTTTGTCGTGATATATGGGGCTATATTTCACTGGGGTATTTCAGGCAGAAAGTGGTGGCCGGTGAAGTCGGTTCCTCAACCATGCCGCACAAGGTGAACCCGATCGATTTTGAAAATGCCGAAGGCAATCTGGGGCTGGCCAATGCCGTGCTGCAACATCTGGCCGGAAAATTGCCGGTTTCACGCTGGCAGCGCGATTTGACCGATTCAACTGTGTTGCGCAATCTCGGTGTGGGCCTTGGTTATTCATTGCTGGCCTATGCCTCGGCCATGAAGGGACTGGGCAAGCTGGAAATCAGCCCGGAACGTTTGCATGCCGATCTCGATGCGACCTGGGAAGTTCTGGGCGAAGCCGTGCAGACAGTGATGCGGCGGTACGGCTTGCCGAATCCGTATGAGCAGATGAAGGCATTGACGCGTGGTAAGGGAATTACGCCGGAGGCCCTGCGCGAGTTTGTGCTCGAACTGGATATTCCGCCGGAGGCCAAAGAACAGTTGCTGGCCATGACGCCGGGCAGCTATACCGGCAATGCTGCCGAGCAGGCGCGTAATATCTGAATGTTTTATTGCGATTGGCGCAACTCTTCCGGCAGGCTGAAATGCACGTTTTCCTCGCGTACGGTTAGTGGAGTGACCGTCTCCGCGCCATGGGCCTTGAGCCAGTCGATGACGCCTTGCACCAGCACTTCCGGAGCGGAGGCGCCGGCGGTGACACCAATATGCCTGGCCTGTGTGAGCCAGCCGCTGTCGATATCTTCGGCGCCGTCAATCAGGTAGGCCGGGCAGCCGGCGCGTTCGGCAACTTCACGCAGGCGATTGCTGTTGGATGAGTTTTTCGAGCCGATGACCAGTACGATATCGCAGTTTTGCGCCAGTTCCTTGACGGCCAGTTGCCGATTGCTGGTGGCATAACAGATATCTTCGCGTTTGGGGCCCTTGATATTGGGGAAACGCTGTTTCAGGGCGGCAATGACATCCCGTGTATCATCCACGGACAACGTGGTCTGGGTGACATAGGCCAGCTTGTTTGCATCGCGCACCTGAAGGTCGGCAACTTCCTCCGCCTCGGAAACAAGCAGGACGGCATCTGCCGGTGCCTGCCCCATGGTTCCTTCCACTTCCGGGTGGCCGGCATGGCCGATCAGAATAACCTGATTACCCTGCGCATAATGGCGCAGCAGTTCCAGATGGACCTTGGTGACCAGCGGACAGGTGGCATCGATAACATGCAGGCCACGTTCATGGGCGCGCCGGCGAACGGCCTTACTGACGCCATGGGCGGAGAAAATCAGCAACGCGCCATCCGGCGCATCGTCCACCTCATCAATAAAAATCGCACCCTTGGCACGCAGGTCATTCACAACAAAATGATTATGAACGATTTCATGACGCACATAAACGGGGGCGCCATACACTTCCAGTGCCCGTTCGACAATTTCGATGGCCCTGTCCACGCCTGCGCAGAAGCCGCGGGGTTCGGCCAGAATAATTTCGTTCACTCGCTTTCTCCTCGACGGATGATGCGCATACACTATCATCGGGCTCTGCAAAGGAAAAACCGCAGCGGTTGTCATGGTAACCGGGGCGGAAGGAGTTGATTATGGCGGATTATGCATTGAATGAGGGTGATCGGGTTCCCGATCTCAGCGTGCCGGCATGGCCGGAAGGCGAGGTTAATTTGCGCGAGCTGCAAGGATCCTGGGTTGTCCTGTACTTCTATCCCAAGGATTCGACGCCGGGTTGTACGACGGAGTCCTGTGCATTTCGGGATGCACTGGAGGACTTCCGCCAGCTGGATGCAGAGATTATCGGCGTCAGTCGCGATTCGCTGTCCTCGCACCAGCGCTTCGCCGAAAAACAGGAATTGCCGTTTCGGTTGTTGTCCGATTCCGACGAAGCCTTGTGCAAGGCCTTCGATGTTATTCAGATGAAAAACATGTATGGCAAACAGGTGCGGGGCATAGAGCGATCGACATTCCTCATTGATCCGGCAGGCATGGTGCGCAGGGCCTGGCGCAAGGTGCGTGTGAAGGGGCATGTGCAGGCTGTGCTGGAAGCGTTACAGGAATTGCGCGCCGACTGATGCTGCAGGGCAAGCGGATTCTGCTGGGGATCGGTGGCGGTATTGCGGTCTATCGCGTTGCCGAACTGGCGCGTCTGCTGCTGCGCCAGCGGGCGGAGGTGCGTTGTGTCATGACGTCCGCAGCCCGGCAGTTTGTCTCGCCTCTGACGTTTGAGGCCCTGACCGGGCAGCAGGTACATACTGATCTGTTTGATCTTACCAGCGAACGCGAAATGGGGCATATCCGGCTGGTACGTGAAGCCGATGTGTTGCTGGTGGCGCCGGCGACCGCCGGTCTGATTGCCCGTTTTGCACATGGTATGGCCGATGACCTGCTGACGACCATGTGGCTGGCGGCGGATATTCCCTGTCTGCTGGCGCCGGCGATGAACAGCATTATGTGGCAGGCAGAGGCTGTACAGCAAAATATTGCGCTGTTACAGGCCCGCGGCATGCGCATCATCGGGCCTGACACAGGCGAACTGGCCTGCGGAGAGCAGGGTCCCGGACGTTTGAGTGAGCCGGACACCATGCTGGCGGCAGTGCGCTGTGCCTGCACCACGTCGTTGTTACAGGGGCAGCGCTGGATTATTAATACCGGCCCGACACAGGAGCGCTGGGATGATGTGCGCCTGCTGAGCAATCGGGCTTCCGGCATGCTGGGATTGCATCTTGCTGAGGCGGCCGCCGCTGCCGGGGCCAGGGTGACACTGGTCGCCGGCCCTGGCGTTGCCCGGAGCGCCATGCCGATGCAGCGTGTTGATGTGGAAAGTGCGCAGCAAATGCATGAGGTCTGCATGGCGCAGGCTGCCGATGCGGATGTGTTTGTCGCCGCCGCCGCTGTCAGTGATTATCGTATTGCGAAGCCGGTGCGCGGCAAGCTCAAGCGGCAGGGGGGCGGGGTAATCACCCTGCAATTGACAGAAAATCCTGACATTGTGGCCGCTGTCGCACATATGGCACGCCGCCCCCGGCGAGTGATTGCTTTCGCGGCCGAGCGGGAAAGGCATCTTGATCATGCGCGACGGAAATTGCAGGCCAAGGGTGTGGATGCAATTATCGCCAATGATGCCGGACGCATGGGAAGTGTGCTGGGCGGCGGCTGGTGGTTGACGGCCGGACAGGTGGTTGAGCTGCCGGAAATGCCCAAGTGGCAACTGGCCGGGCAACTGGTGGAGATGATTGAGCATATGGAGGGGAGAGCATGAAAGAACCCGTGATTGCCATACAACGATTGCCGCATGGCGAGGGGCTGCAGTTGCCGCATTATGCCAGTGCGGCGGCGGCCGGGATGGATCTGCGCGCAGCCATTGAGGATTCCATCGTGTTGCAGCCGGGCGAGCGGCGCCTGATTCCCACCGGCTTTGCCATGGCTTTGCCGGAGGGCTTTGAGGCGCAGGTGCGACCCCGTTCCGGGCTGGCGTTAAAGCATGGTATCAGTGTGTTGAATTCACCGGGTACGATTGATGCGGATTATCGGGGTGAAGTCGGCGTGATTCTGATTAATCTGGGTGATGTGCCGTTCCATATTCAACGTGGTGAGCGTATTGCCCAGATGGTGATTGCTCCCTGCGTACAGGCCACCTGGCATGTGGTCGAGGAGCTGACGGAAACGGAGCGCGGTGCAGGAGGTTTCGGCAGCTCGGGACATCAGTAATGCAGGCTGCGGCAGGGCTGCTCTATGACTATTGCTTGCAGCAAGCCCCTTCTCGCGGGGTAATTCTGCAGGCCTGCATGCATCCGCGGCTGATCGATGTGCAGCAGCGGCATGATGTGCATTGCATGCAGGACTTTCGCAGCGATGTGCTGGAATTGCAGCAGGCGGGCATGGTTTGTGTGAATGAGTGGCCGCAACAGTGCGACTGGTGTGCGTTGTTACCGTTGAAAAACCGGCAGCAGATGCTGGGTACCGTGGCCGAGGCATGGGCGCATGTCAGTGAAGGTGGATGGCTGGCCATTGTGGCGGCCAATCGCGGTGGCGCCAAAAGCCTGCATAAGCAACTGGCGCAACTGGGCGCGGTGCATCATCTCAGTCGCGCCAAATGTCGCCTGATGGTTTTACGGCGACACGGCGAACCGGCCATTTTGCAACAATGGCGCGATGCGGCGGCACCGCAACGATCCGAATCACATGGTCTGTGGACACAGCCGGGGTTATTCAGCTGGGAGCGCATGGATGCGGGCAGTGCTCTGCTGTTACAGCTGCTTCCCGATGATTTATGCGGGGAGGGCATGGATCTGTGCTGCGGTTACGGCGTGCTGGCGGTGTCTCTGTTGTCACGAATGGCAGGGATTACGCGACTTCACGGGCTGGATGCGGACAGGCGGGCATTGCTTATGGCCGAACGCAATCTTGCGGCCTGGCAGCATCGTATTCGTTTGCACTGGCTGGATGCGGCCCGCGAAGCATTGCCGGCAAATATGGACTGGATTGTATGTAATCCGCCGTTTCATCGGGGGCTGCGCCGGCAGACGGAGCTGGGGCAACAGATTCTTGTCCAGGCCTGCCGAAGTCTGCGCCGCGACGGCCGCCTGTGGGTTGTCGCCAATCGTCAGTTGCCGTATGAGCAGGTTTTGCGTGAACACTGTGCACATTGCGATATTCTGGTGCAGCAGCATGGATTCAAGGTACTATATGGAGTGGGCCGATGAGTAATATATGCCGTGAACGTCTTGATCGTCTGCTCAGTCGTCTGGGTTATGGCACGCGCAAACAGGTGGCAGCCTGGGTGCGACAGGGATTGATCGAGGTGAATGGCGAGCCGGCAGTCGCCGCATCGCAAAAGGTGGACCCGGCATGTGTGTGCGTTAATGGTGAAGTGCTGGACTTTCCGTACGGGCTGACTGTGCTCTATCACAAGCCGGTCGGCGCTGTTTGTTCGCATCGTGAACAGGGCAGGCTGATTTATGATGACTTTCCCTTGCGCTGGTCACAGCGCAAGCCGCCGTTCAGCAGTGTCGGCAGGCTGGACAAGGAAACATCGGGGCTGCTGATCGTGACGGATAACGGTCAGCTTAATCATGCGCTGACAAGTCCGAAACATGGTATCGGCAAGACTTATCGTGCCCGTCTGGCGCGGCCGTTGCGGGGCGATGAGATTGAACTGTTTGCCAGTGGCCATCTGCTGCTGGAAGGGGAGCAGACCCCCTGCCTTCCGGCGCAGGCGGTGCGACTGGGCGAATATGAGATGGACATAACGGTCTTTGAAGGACGGTACCATCAGATTCGGCGCATGTTTGCCGCGGTTGGCAATCATGTGGAGGCATTGCACCGCCGGGCTATCGGTGCGTTGACGCTGGATGCATTGGCGCTGGCTGAAGGCGAGTTCCGGGTGGTGGATGAAACGACCTTGCTGACATGGATTGAGCACGGCATTGCTGCATAGCCGGGCCTGAATACAGGCCCGGCGCTGTCGGGTCAGTCGCCCTCAAAGCGATCCTTGTCGTACTCACCATCATTCTTTTGATGGTGTATGCGCTCACCCCGATCATGCTTGCCATGATGGTGTTCGAGGCGGTCGTCAGAATGCCTGTGCCTGCGATTCAGTCTGTTCAGGTTGGCACGGGCCGGCTGATAGCCGGGATCGATTTGCAGCGCCCGCTTAAAATGGCGTGCAGCCTGCTGGCGATTGCCGATGCGCATATAGGCCACGCCCAGATCATTATGGGCTGCCGGATTGTTGGGACAATAGCGAAGGCCCTGCTGCATCAGTTCGATCTTTTCATGCATATTGTGCTGGCGTCGTGCGCGCTGGAAAAACTTGTCACCACCGGGGCAGCCCCGATGATAGCGCGGTTCTGCCGCATAGGACTGTTGATTATCACCAATTATTGCGCCGGCCAGGCCGCCAATAACACCGCCGATGACAGCACCTTCGGCCGTGCGGTCACTTTGCGAGCCGATGACGGCTCCGGCGGTCGCACCGATGAGTGCGCCGGTTGTGGTTGTCCGTTCCTGATGCTGTGTGGCACAGGCGGACAGCAGCAGGATCAGTGGAATCAGTGCCGTATATCTCATGATAACCTCCGGTCTTGGTTCAATATGACCTGCAGCAATATTAGCAGTTATCCGGCAAGGTACGAATCGTTTTCTTTCCCTGTCGACGGGTAATTTGTCCACCTGCCTTTGCCGAATCAGGGGCGTTACAGGATATAGCGGGAAAGATCCTCATCCATGCTGATATCCGCCAGTTGCTGACGCACATACTGGCCGTCAACCACGATATTTTCGTGACTTCGGTCCGAGGCCTCGAAACTGATATGATCCAGTACGCGTTCGAGCAGGGTGTGCAGACGCCGGGCGCCGATATTTTCGGTTTTTTCATTCACGGTTACCGCGATGCGGGCGATTTCACTGATGGCATCATCGCTGAATGTAATCGTGACATTTTCCGCCTGCAGCAGGGCGGCATACTGACGTGTCAGTGACGATTCCGGTTCCACGAGAATGCGCCTGAATTCCTCCTCGCCCAGCGGCTGCAGATTGACCCGGATGGGGAACCGGCCCTGCAGTTCCGGAATCAGATCGCTGGGGCGTGCCAGGTGAAAGGCGCCGGAGGCAATAAACAGGATGTGATCGGTTTTAATGTGGCCATAGCGCGTGTTGACGGTCGTGCCTTCGACCAGCGGCAACAGATCGCGTTGCACGCCTTCACGGGAAACATCACCGTGTTGCCCTTCGCGGTGGGTGATTTTATCCATTTCATCCAGAAAAACGATGCCGTCGTTCTCGGCGCGCCTGATGGCATCTTCCTTGACCGCATCCATGTCCAGCAGGCGATCGGCCTCCTGCTGTTGCAAAATTTTCAGGGCATCGGCAACGGTCATGCGTTTGGTTTTTTTGCCGCCGCCGATCAGCGAGCTGAACATATCCTTCAGGTCCAGCTCTTCGTTCGGCTGGCCGGAAAGAATCTGCATTACCGGCATGGCGCTGGTCTGGGGGACGATTTCAATTTCGACCTGACGATCATCGAGTTCTCCCAGACGAAGTTTGGCCCGCATTTTTTCGCGACTGTCATGGCTGGCCTGGTGGGTGCCGGTTGCGACAGGGCCGGAACCGCTGCCGACCGGACGTGGCAGCAGAATATCCAGCAAACGGTCTTCGGCTGCCTTTTCGGCGCGGATTTTGACTTTGGCCAGGTGCTCTTCGCGGACGATTTTAACGGCCGTGTCCACGAGGTCGCGGATAATGGTCTCCACATCACGTCCGACATAGCCGACTTCGGTATATTTGGTTGCCTCGACCTTGACGAACGGCGCATTGGCCAGGCGCGCCAGACGACGGGCGATTTCCGTTTTGCCGACACCGGTGGGGCCGATCATGAGGATGTTTTTCGGGGTGATTTCCTCACGCATGGGCGATGGAACCTGCTGCCTGCGCCAGCGGTTGCGCAGTGCGATGGCCACGGCGCGTTTGGCTTCATGCTGGCCGATAATGAAGCGATCCAGTTCCGAAATGATTTCCCTGGGGGTCATGGTATGGCTCATGCCGCTTCTCCCGTAATAGATTCGATCAGCACATGGTCATTGGTATAAACACAGATGTTGGCGGCCACCGCCATGGCCTCCCTGACAATATCGGTGGCTTCCATGTCCGTATGGCGTACCAGTGCCACCGCTGCTGCCTTAGCATAATTGCCGCCGGAACCGATCGCGGCAACGCCATCATCCGGTTCCAGCACATCACCGTTGCCGGAGATCAGCAAGGTGTGTTCTGCATCGGCCACAATCATCATGGCTTCCAGCTGGCGCAGAAATTTATCGGTGCGCCAGTCCTTGGCCAGCGCTACGGCGGCCCTTAGCAGGCTGCCGCCATGTTCATCGAGCTTGGCCTCGAAGCGCTCGAACAGGTTCATGGCATCGGCCGTGGAACCGGCAAAGCCGGTGATAATACTGCCATCGCGAATGGCGCGGATCTTACGGGCGCCATGTTTGACGACGGTATCACCCAGCGTGACCTGGCCGTCGCCGGCAATGGCCACCTGATGTCCCTTGCGTACGCAGCAGATGGTGGTTCCGCGCATTTTGATGTTTTTCATGCCGTTCACACTCCGATCAATGGTTTTGCGCCAGGGAAGATGTTTGCCACGGCGTTGCTGGCCGAATTTTCATGATGTCCGACGGGGCGTAAAGCTAAAGATTCCGTTGTTGGATGGAAAGATCGGGAAATTCGGGGATTGACGTACGGCTTTCAGATGCCTATGTTCCGCCGCCTCTTCTCGCGAACGGTCACACGGGGCGTAGCGCAGCCTGGTAGCGCATCTGGTTTGGGACCAGAGGGTCGGGGGTTCGAATCCCTCCGCCCCGACCAGCGACGGGAGATAACGTCTGGTAGGCGCCTGTAGCTCAATTGGATAGAGCAACGGCCTTCTAAGCCGTAGGTTGCAGGTTCGAGCCCTGCCAGGCGCGCCACGATGGTGGATGTAGCTCAATGGTAGAGCCCCGGTTTGTGGTACCGGTGGTTGTGGGTTCGAGTCCCATCATCCACCCCATTTATTGCAAGGCGTCTCCGGTCGGGGGCGCCTTTTTTGCGCCGGGGCCTGTTACAGGCCCTGATGACAGGAAGGGTGTTTCTGCCTACCATGCCGGCATGCTGCTACGTCACTCCCTCTATGTCCTGGCCCTGTTTGTTTTCTCGTTCCAGTTTGTTACTTCAGCCATGGCGACGGTTCAGTTTGAACAGGGACGGCTGTCGGTCCATGTTGCGTCCGGAAATCTGGAGTCATTGTTAAATGATATCGGCCGCAAGGCCGGCTTTGAGGTTGTTATTTACGGGGGTGATGCGCTGAATCAACGGCAGGTGCAGGATGATTTCGATGACTTGCCGGTTGAAAAGGCGCTAAGGCGGTTGCTGGGAAAGTCGGTCAGTTTTTCCGTGATTCGTTCCGATACGGGGCAGGTTGAGCGGCTGGTGATTCTGGCCGGCGGTCACGGAGCGCAGCGCACGCTGGGAGCAAAGGTGTCGCATAACATCCTGGTCCTGTCGATGAACCGGGGCGTGCCGGATATCTCGGCTCAGGATGATGCGGTGGAAAAGATCAGGCGGCTGGGCGATACGGATATCAGCGAGGATCAATATGCTGAAGTATTCGGCAGATTGCTTAATGCCCTGCAGTCCGGTAAGCGCGAACTGCAACTGGCGGCTCTGGACGCCATTGCCTCGCTCGGTGTGGAGCCTCCCCTGACACTGGAATACCTGCGTTCGTTTATCTACGGCACGACTGATGATGAATTACAGATGCAGGCAATGGATGTGTTGATGCTGTATGATGAACCGGCGCAATTGCGTAATCTGTTTGCCGGTCTGGCATCCAACCCGGCGAACCCGAATGCCGCACTGGCACGAGAATATTTGCAGCAACTGGAAGAAGAACTCGGGCCGGAAGATACGGTTGTCGGGCAGTAGACTATAATGCGCTTGCGCCCTGTCTGCCACAGGGCATGATGATAATGTTGCATGTGCCACAGCCGATGCCTATGATTCGCCGCGTCGGGGCCGTTAGCTCAGTTGGTAGAGCAGCTGACTCTTAATCAGCGGGTCGTAGGTTCGAGACCTACACGGCCCACCATATCACGGGGGAGTAAGGCAAGCCTTGCTCCCTTTTTTGCATGGCAGCATGCAATGCGCGAGGGTGGCGGAACTGGTAGACGCGCTGGATTTAGGTTCCAGTACCTTTGGTGTGGGGGTTCGACTCCCCCCCCTCGTACCATATCCGGGAATCCGTAAAGTCGGATCCGTTTTCTGGAGGAAACATTCATGATTCAAACTGAAGTCAAGGCACTCGGTTCCAGCGAGCATCAGATCGATGTGACGATTGCGCAGAGCGAGTATGATGCCGTTTATGCCGAGCAGATGAAAAAGCTGTCGCAGCAGGTCAAGCTGCCGGGATTTCGCCATGGCAAGGTGCCGCCTGCGGTGCTGAAAAAACAACTGGGCGACAAGATTCACGATGAAACGGTATCCGAACTGCTGCAGAAGCATTATGCGGAGATCATCGAGCAGTCGGGCCTGCTGCCGGCCGTGCAGCCGGAACTGGATATGCCGCACTTGCAGGAAGGCAGGGGGCTGGTCTTTTCCATGAAGATCGCCACCTGGCCGAAAGTGGATGTCGGAGCACTGAACGAACTGAGCTTCGACAAGACCGAGGTCGAAGTCGAGGCGGCGGATATCGATGCGGTGATTGAGCGCTTGATGAAGTCGCAGGTTACATATGACGAACAGGCAGAGCGCGCGGCGGAACAGGGCGATCAGGTGCACATTGACTTTGTCGGCTTTGTGGACGGCGAGCCGTTCGATGGCGGTCGTGGTGAAAATGTCGCGCTGGTACTGGGCGAAGGCCGTTTTATTCCCGGCTTTGAGGATCAGTTGCTGGGCAAAAAGGCCGGTGAGGACTGCGTGATTGAAGTAACCTTCCCCGCCGACTATCAGGCCGTGCATCTGGCCGGCAAGGCCGCCCGTTTTGAAACGGTCGTCAAATCGGTGGCGGCACCGGTTCATGCGGATGATGAAGATGCGCTGGCAAAGATGCTGGGCTTCGATGATGGCGCTGCCTTGCGCGAGGATGTGCGGCAGCGGCTGGAAGGGGAAGCTGAGCAGGCTTCACGCGAGGCCACGGCCAATGCGGCGCTGGATGCATTGCTGGTGGCCAATCCGGTCGAGTTGCCCGAAATGCTCGTGGCACAGGATATGCGTGAAACGATGCAGCGTGTGCTGCAGAATATGAAGCAGCAGGGCGTGGAAGTCACCCGCGAAATGATCGAGGATGAGGGCTTCAGGGATGAAGTGCGCCGCCGTTCAGAGCGCGGTCTGAAACTGTCGATTTTGCTGCAGACGGTGCGTGAACAGGGCGATATCAAGGTCAGCGATGCGGAGATTGATGCCGATATCGAACGTCAGGCCGCACGTTATCCGGAGGAACAGCAACAGCAGTTCAAACAGTGGGTCAGCAGTCAGCAGGAGCAGCGTGAATCCATTCGCGAACGCTTGCTTGAAGGCAAGTGTGTTGACTATATTGTCTCGCAGGCCAATACCAACAGCGTCAGGAAAACCCTTTCGGCCTGGCAGGAAGAGCATGAGCAGCAGGCATGAGCCTGTTGATGGGCAAGGAGATAGTATGAATCTGGTACCGGTTGTTGTGGAGCAGACCGCCCGGGGCGAACGTTCGTTTGATATCTATTCCCGGTTATTGAAGGAAAGGATTATTTTCCTGAACGGGCCGGTCGATGACCATGTGGCCAACCTGGTGATTGCCCAGCTGCTGTTTCTGGAGTCGGAAGCACCGGAAAAGGATATCTATCTGTACATCAACAGTCCCGGCGGTCTGGTGACGGCCGGGTTGGCTATTTATGACACCATGCAATACATCCGCAGCGATGTTTCAACATTATGCATCGGCCAGGCCGCCAGTATGGGCGCACATCTGCTGGCCGCCGGTGCGGCAGGCAAGCGTTATGCCCTGCCCAATGCACGCATCATGATCCACCAGCCTCTGGGTGGTTTTCAGGGGCAGGCCACGGATATCGAGATTCATGCGCGTGAAATACTCAAGCTGAAGGAACGACTGAATGAAATGCTGGCAGAGCATACCGGCCAGCCGCTGAAGAAAGTCAGTGATGATGTCGAGCGTGATTATTTCTTGACCGCCGACGAGGCCTGCGATTACGGTATCGTTGATCAGGTGCTGACATCGCGTGTGCAAACGGATGCAGCCGGAGGTGCCGATGGCGACACAAAATAACGGTAGCGATAATACGCTGTATTGCTCTTTCTGTGGCAAATCACAGCATGATGTAAAAAAACTGATTGCCGGGCCGACGGTATTTATTTGCGATGAATGCATCGAATTGTGTAATGAGATCATTCAGGAAGAGTTGTCGGACAAAAAGGCAGACAGCGACAAGGAAAAGGACGGGCTGCCCAAGCCGGCGGAAATCAAGAATTTTCTCGATGAGTATGTGATTGGCCAGGAATCGGCCAAGCGACTGCTGTCTGTGGCCGTCTATAACCATTACAAGCGCATTGCGCATAATGAAAAGCATGAAGTGGAAATTTCCAAGAGCAATGTGCTGTTGCTCGGGCCTACCGGCAGCGGCAAGACGCTGCTGGCACAGACGTTGGCCCGTATTTTCAAGGTACCGTTTGTGATGGCCGATGCGACGACGCTGACCGAGGCCGGCTACGTCGGTGAGGATGTCGAGAATATTATTCTCAAATTGTTGCAGGCAGCCGATTATGATGTGGAGAAGGCCCAGCGCGGCATCGTCTATATCGATGAGGTGGACAAGCTTTCACGCAAGTCCGAATCGCCATCGATTACACGCGATGTTTCCGGTGAGGGCGTGCAGCAGGCATTGTTGAAGCTCATTGA
>WFNX01000032.1 GCA_015488375.1 Mariprofundaceae bacterium
CGGATGTATTGCCCGGAACCCATTACAATTTTGATGCCCACCGGCCGTTCGGTCACTTCCTGAACATGTGCCAGATAGTCCAGCAGTTGCTCAACATTCCCGATATCCGGATTGCGATTCGGACTGATGGAATCCTGCCCTGCCGGAATGCCGCGAATCGCGGCAATCTCCTCTGTCACCTTGCCGCCCGGCAACATGCCGCCCTTGCCCGGTTTCGCTCCCTGGCCCAGTTTGATCTCAAAGGCCACGACTCGCTCCGCCACCGCACGCAGTTTGTCATCATCCAGCCGGCCTTCGGCATCACGCACGCCATAGCGGGCCGTGCCGATCTGAAAGATCAGATCGCCGCCGCCCTCCAGATGATAGGGGGAGAGGCCACCCTCGCCGGTATTCATCCATACCCCTGCCGCGGCCGTGCCGCGGGAAAGCGCTTCTACGGCCGGTGCGGAAAGCGCGCCGTAACTCATACCGGAGAGGTTGAAAATACGTTTGGCAAAAAACGGTTTTTTACGAATTTCGCCGATCACCTTGGGCGGCGTTGTTTGCAGATCCTGCTCCAGCCGGGCATAGAGCGAGGGCACGAAAATCACGCCGCCCGGCTCCCTTAAATCATTGGTCGAGCCAAACCCTATCAGTGGCTTCAGGCCCTTGGCCGCGCGATAAACATAACTGCGGGTGGCCCGGTTAAACGGCAGTTCCTGCCGGTCATGGGCGAAAAAATACTGGCGGAAATACTCGCCCTGATGTTCCAGAAAGCGACGCATGCGACCGATTACCGGATAATTGCGGCGAATGGCGCTGCTGGAAAAAAACATATCCTGAATAAACATCGCCAGCAGCATCAGCATCACGATGCCAGCCAGCCACCCCATCCCGACAAACAGATGATGTAAGCTGACTGAATACTGATCCATACGCCCTCCCGGCCACCTGCACGATAACAATACTCCCAGTTAAGCACACAAAGCACATATCTGCTAGGCTGCGCCGGTGTACAGCCAATCCCTGAGCAGCATCATTCCGCCCTGGCGGCTGACGACGCCCGCCCCGCAACTGCCGATGAGCCGGCGGGAGATGGACGAACTGGGATGGGATGCCTGCGATATCATTATCGTCACCGGCGATGCCTATATCGATCATCCCAGCTTTGGCATGGCCGTCATCGGCCGCGTGCTGGAAAGCCATGGCTTTCGCGTCGGCATCATCGCCCAGCCGGACTGGCGATCAGCCGAGGATTTCCGCGCCCTGGGCAGGCCGCGCCTGTTTTACGGTGTCACGGCCGGCAATATGGACTCGATGGTCAATCGCTATACCTCCGAGCGCCGCATCCGTTCCGATGATGCCTATACGCCGCACGGCGCTGCCGGCAAACGGCCGGACCGCGCCGTCACCGTCTATGCCCAGCGTTGCCGCGAGGCGTTCAAGGGGGTGGCGGTCATTATCGGCAGCATCGAGGCCTCGCTGCGCCGCATTGCCCATTACGATTACTGGTCGGATACCGTGCGTCGCTCCGTATTGCCGGACTCCAAGGCGGACATGCTCGTTTACGGCAATGCCGAGCGTCAGATCATCGAGATCGCCCGACGCATGCAGCAGGGCGAGTCCATCCGCCAGATCACCGATATCCGCGGCACGGCCTTCATGCGCCGCGAGGTGCCGGCCGGGTGGACGGAACTGCGCTCCACCGACATTGACACACCCGGCGAACTGATCCGCCATGTCGATCCCTATGCAATGGAACCCGCCTGCGATGAGGCAGTGCCACAGCAGACGGCGGCACGCATTTTTTCCGGCCGCCTGAATCAGCAGCATACGGTCATTCGCCTGCCCTCCTACGAGCAGGTGAAAGACGATGCCGCACTCTATGCCCATGCCTCGCGGCTGCTGCACCTGGAAACCAATCCCGGCAATGCCCGCGCCCTGGTGCAGCGTCATGGACAGCGCGATGTCTGGCTGAATCCGCCACCGATCCCGCTATCCACGGAGGAAATGGACTGGGTCTTTGACCGGCCGTACTCGCGTATTCCCCATCGCAGCTATGGCGATGCGCGCATTCCGGCCTATGAGATGATCAAGACCAGCGTCAATATCATGCGCGGCTGCTTTGGTGGTTGTACCTTCTGCTCGATCACCGAGCACGAAGGGCGCATCATCCAGAGCCGCTCGGAAGACTCCATCCTGCGTGAAATCGAACACATCCGCGACAAGACGCCCCGTTTTGCCGGCATCATCTCCGATCTGGGCGGGCCAACGGCCAATATGTATCGCCTGGCCTGCGCATCACGCGCGATCGAGGCTGCCTGCCGCAAGCCTTCCTGCGTCTATCCGGATATCTGCAAAAACCTGAACACCGATCATACTCCGCTGATTCGCCTGTATCGCCGGGCGCGGGCCATCCGCGGCATCCGCAAGGTGTTTATCGCCTCCGGCCTGCGCTATGACCTAGCCGTGCGTTCCCCGGCCTATATTCGTGAACTGGTCACGCATCATGTCAGCGGCTATCTGAAGATTGCCCCGGAGCACACCGAAAGCGGACCATTGAGCAAAATGATGAAACCGGGCATCGGCAGCTTCGAGGCCTTTCGCACACTGTTCGAACACTATTCGCGCAAGGCCGGCAAGAAACAGTATCTGATCCCCTATTTCATCGCCGCGCATCCGGGCACCACCGATGAAGACATGGTTCGCCTGGCCCAGTGGCTGAAGGCCAACCGCTTCCGACCGGATCAGGTGCAGGCCTTTCTGCCATCGCCCATGGCCACGGCCTCGGCCATGTATTATTCCGGCCGCAATCCGCTGAAAAAAATCCGTCCCGACAGCGAACGCGTCTTCACGCCGAAACGCAAAAAGCAACGCGATCTGCATAAGGCGCTGCTGCGTTATCACGATCCGGCCAACTGGCCCTTATTGCGCAAGGCCTTGCAGGCCATGGGCCGCCGCGACCTGATCGGCCACGGGCCGGAGGCACTGGTTCCGCCTGCCGGCACCCGACATGAACGCAGGCCACCGCGCCCGGTCTCCCGCCGCAGGCCACCACGCCGTCAGCACAAATAAACCGGCGCATCGCCCGGCTGCCAGGGTACATGCCGCTGCATGCATGAGGCAAACAATGAACTGTCCAGCCAGTCTCGCAGCCAGCGATGGAGATGCGGATACGGCAATGCGTCAAAGGCCGCCCGGTCCACGGCGGCAAACTGGCGTACAAACGGGAAAATGGCCACATCGGCCAGCGAGGCTTCCGGACCGAACAGAAACGGCGACCGCTGCAGGCGGGCTTCCAGTCCGGCGAGAAAACCACCGCCCTGTAGCCAGTACTCCCGGGTGTCTTCAATGCCGAAACGCTGCGGATATTTGTAACGGTCCAGGTGATATTTGAACAGATGATCATTGTGCCCGATCAATGCCAGCATGGCCTTACGCATCTGCAAGTCCCCTGGCCACCACAATGACTCCCGATGCTCTTGTGCGACCCGGCACATGATATCAAGGCTCTCATCCAGCACGCGCCCGTCGGGCAGACACAGCACCGGAACCGTGCCCTTGGGGGAAGCATCCAGCATGGCCTGCGGCTTGGCGGATAACAGCACCTCGCGAAGCTCACAGCATACGCCGGCATCAAGAAGCGCCATGCGTGCCCGCATGGCATAGGGGCAACGGCGAAAGCTGTACAGAATCAAACGTTTTCCCGCCTAATTCAATACGCCCGGCACAGCCAGTGTGAAACGGGGAATTGCGGCATCGAATTCATCACCATCCTCATCAATCATATGATAATGCCCCTCCATGCAGCCGACCGGCGTTTCCAGAACACAAAAACTGTTATAGGCATATTCCGTACCCGCCGCAATGACCGGCTGCTCGCCTACCACGCCTTCACCCGCCACTTCTTCCGTTTTGCCATTGGCATCACAAATCGACCAGTAGCGTCGTAATAACTGAACGGCCAGCGGGCCGGGATTATACAGGGTAATAAAATAGGCGAAGACATAGCGCCCGCGGGCAGGCTCGGAATGCTCCGGCATATACACCGGTTCCGTGTATATGCGAATCATCTGCCGCTGCTTCAACGCGCCCCGTCCGGAAACCGCATTACTTGATTTGCTTCAGATTCTTTTTAGCCGTTGTGTAGTCGGGATCGAGTTTAAGGGCATATTTCAGTTCTTCCCGGGCACGTTTACGATCAAAGTGTTTGCCGCGATGATAATAGGCGACCCCCAGATCGTTATGCAAGCGAGGACTACCGGGGCACCAGCGCACGGCCTGCTGCAACAGATACACCTTACGTTCGCGATCCGATGTATTGTTTGCACTTTCCAGAAGATCATAGGCATGATCGCAGTTCTCCGGTATTTCATGCACCGTACGCCGCTCCGGCGGTGGCACGGCTGTTGCGGAATCATTCATCTGCGAACCAATCAGATAACCGCCAATACCACCTATGATGGCGCCTTTACCCGAGCCTCCCGTCGGATCAACCGCATGACCAATCGCCGCGCCGGCGCCGGCACCGATCAGGGCGCCAATCACGCCTTTATCTGTCGCCATGGCGGCAGCCGGCATCATCAATACCGCCATGATCAATATCCATACTCTGCCTGATCGCATCACAACCTCCTGCATGGCCAAGCCTTGTATGCATAGTATAGCAAAGTCGCGATACTATTACAGATGCGGCATCAGCGTTTTTTCCGCTGTGGCGAACGTCTACCGCCCTTTGTGTGGCGCACACCTGCCTTTTGACGAGGCGGCCTTTTACCGCCATGACGTCTGTTTCCTGCTGCAGGCGAGGACTCCTCTGCAGCCGGGGCAAGCAGGGATGCATTCAAACGCTGTCCGCAGATATGCACCTGCTTCAGTTCCTTGAACACGCTCTTCGGCATGCCTTCCGGCAGATCCACGGTGCTATGATCATCCATCACCTGCACCTTGCCGATGAACTCGCTTTCCAGACCAATTTCATTGGCAATCGCACCGACAATATAGCCCGGTTTGACGCCATGCGCCGCACCGACCTCCAGCCGGTAGCGCTCCATGCCACGTTCCGGCCGCTCATGCCGGGCCGTACGTGCAGGGCGCTTCCTGTCCGCATCGGCTGCCCTATCCATGCTGCGCACGGGCCGGCGCCGGTCCTCCGGCGCATCAAAACGCGGATTCCTGTCACTGCGCTGCCGTTCGGCACGTAGCTTCGGCTCATCCTTCAGCAACAGGGGCTGTTCGCCCTGCACCATGCAGGCCAGGGCCGCAGCAATTTCATTGGCTGGCACATTATGTTCCTGCCGATATTGCTCGACGATGTCCGCAAACAACTCCAGTCCCTCATCCCGTTCCAGGGTATCGGTAATACGCTGCTTGAATGCCGCAATGCGCCGATCATTGATAGCCTCGGTCGTCGGCATTTCAAACTTGTCGATCGGCTTGCGGGTTGCCCGCTCAATCGCATAAAGCATGCGCTTTTCGCGCGGCGCTACAAACAGGATCGCATCGCCTGTGCGCCCCGCACGGCCGGTACGCCCGATACGATGGATATAGGATTCGGTGTCATGCGGAATATCATAATTGATCACATGGGAAATGCGCTCCACATCGAGTCCGCGCGCCACAACATCGGTTGCTACCAGAATATCCAGCTGTCCCTTCTTCAGCCGGTTGACGATGGACTCGCGCTGTTTCTGCGCAATATCCCCGTTCAGCGCCGTGGCCGCATAGCCACGCGCCTCCAGTCGTTCGGCCAGTTCTTCGGTAGCCACCTTCGTGCGCACGAAAATCAGCACGGCATCGAACGGCTCCGCTTCCAGAATCCGCGTCAACGCATCAAGCTTGTGGCGCCCGCTGACCATCCAGTAGCGCTGGCGAATCGTTTCCGCCGTGGCCTGTTTAACCTTTACGGTCACATGTTCGGGATTGCGCAAATGCTGATTGGCGATTTTGCGAATCACAGCCGGCATGGTCGCCGAAAACAGCGCAATCTGTCGTTCATCCGGTGTCTGTTCGAGAATCCACTGCACATCGTCAATAAAGCCCATGCGCAGCATTTCATCGGCCTCATCCAGCACCAGCGCGCGCAGGCCATCCAGTTTCAGCGTACCGCGACGCATATGATCCATCACCCGCCCGGGTGTACCGACCACGACATGCGCGCCGCGTTTGAGCTGACGTAACTGGATGTCATAACTCTGGCCACCGTAAATCGGCAACACATGGAAACCCGGCAAATGATGGGCGTACTCCTGGAATGCCTCGGCCACCTGAATGGCCAGCTCGCGTGTCGGCGCCAGCACCAGCACCTGCGGCGAGGACTGCTGTAAATCAATACGTGACAACAACGGCAGGGCAAACGCGGCCGTTTTGCCGGTGCCGGTCTGCGCCTGGCCGAGCACATCGCGCCCTTCGAGCAACAGCGGAATGGTCTGCGCCTGAATCGGAGAGGGATATTCGTAACCCACCTCCTCAAGCGCCTGCAATAGCGGGGGAATCAGTTTCAGATCAGCAAAGCTCGGCTGATGTTGTTCATTTGTCGTCATGGAAAATCACCTTCAGGAAATCAGGAAAAGAGCGTACCCCCGCCTGTCAGGCGCGAAGCGTGCCTGCAAATACATGAAGATACCATGAAAGATCCACATGGCCTCCTGACACTCACACATCCCCGATGGAAATCGGTTGCACGACCGGGCATATGCGACGACGCAAGAAAAGCCCACACACCCTGACCGGGCCGCCGCCATTCCCCCTGAGATGAACGGCTACGCCCTCAACACCCGTTATTCGCGCGCTGCCATCAGATGCCGCACATGACGCACAAAGGAAGCCACCAGCTCATGGCTCTTTTTCCGCAACGCTGCGCCCGGCACGAATGCATCCGGCATAAACTCGCCGCCAAGCACGGCGGCAATCTCGTGTGCAATGCAATACCAGACGATTTTTTTGATCGGGTCGCCAAAATTGCTGGTACCAAGAATCAGATGCTGATTGCTGTCTTTCAGGTCAATGGCAATACCATTCTCCGTGCGGTAAAATGCCAGCCGTTCGTTTTCATCAATCCGTAACATGCCCAGTCGCTCCATATCGGGATCATCCCGATACAAACCACTGCACAACACGGTTTCAAGATATTTGCCTCCCAATGTGGTACGAGAACCTTCAATGCCTTTTGCAAAACCTTTCATGCCGAACCTCCCTGCGTCTGTTCAGCATGCAGTGTGGCCCGAAACACATGAAGACAACATGAACAAACAGCAGAAACGTGCCTGACTGGACATTCCTGCTACAGTGCGGCCATGACCAATAACAATGTCCTCAAGAAAATCGCCATTGCCAACAACCTGCGCCACTTCGAGATTAAGGAAATCTTCGAACTGGGCGGCTTTGCCTTCAGCAGCAGCCAGATCAAGGCATTCATGGCCGGTGCCAAAAACAAGAATTACGAGAAACTGTCTGACGAACATCTCGAAGGCTTTCTCAATGGCCTGATCATCTATTCACGCGGCACGCTGGATGAACCTGCTCTACTGCCGCGGCTGATTGAAAACTTCATCATCGGGCTGATCGAGAAGGAAAATCTCGATGCGCTGGAAGAAATTCGCTGCCTGATTGATGATGCCACCGATGCACTGGGTGGCACGGACGATACTGCGACATAAATCATGCGCATCTGGGTTGATGCCGACGCCTGCCCGGTTCCGGTCAGGGATATCCTGTTCCGCGCCTCCCGGCGCACCGGCATACGTCTCACACTCGTGGCCAATCAGCCGCTGCGCATTCCCTCATCGCCCCTGATCGATTTCATGCAGGTAGCATCCGGATTCGACATGGCGGACAAAGCCATTGTGCAATATATGCAGGCCGGTGACCTTGTTATCACCAGTGATATCCCGCTGGCAGCAGACGTAATTGCCTCAGGCGGCCAGGCAATGAGTCCGCGCGGCGAACTTTTCACCACCGATAATATTGCCAGCCGGCTGCAAATGCGTGATATGCTGGACACCCTGCGCGCCAGCGGCAACACGACCGGCGGCCCTGCTGCCTTTACTGCCGCCAACCGCAAGGCCTTTGCCGATCAGCTCGATCGTCTGCTGACCCGGCTGGGCAAACCATGATTATTCCTCGTGTGAAAAACTCTCAATAATATAGCCGCCGGACTTTTCATCGTGCTTCAGCGTCAGCAGGCCGCGCGACTGCGCATCCTCCAGCAACTGCCCAAAACTGCGATAACCATGATAGCCTTCGGAAAAGCCCGGCTGCCGCCGTTTTAATGTCTGTTTCACCATCGAACCCCAGACCTTGTCTTCCTCACCCCGTTCCTTGAACAGATCCTCCACGGTTGCCAGCACCAGATCGATCGCCTCCTGCTTCAGTGCCGCTTCATCGCCGGCTGCCGGTTTGACTTTCCCCTTGCCGGCGCGCCGCCTTGTCTTGTGCTGTTTCTCCGAATCACGCACCAGATCATTATAATAGATAAATTCATCGCAATTGGCCGTCAGCAGATCCGAAGTGGATTGCTTGACGCCAACCCCGATCACGATCTTGTTATTTTCACGCAACTTGGATACCAGTGGTGAAAAATCGGAATCACCGGAAATAATCACAAAGGTATCAACATGTGATTTGGTGTAACACAGATCCAGCGCATCCACGACCATACGGATATCCGCCGAATTCTTGCCGCTCTGGCGCACATGCGGAATATCAATCAGCTCAAACGCCGCCTCATGCATCGGCACCTTGAAATCCCGATAACGCGCCCAGTCGCAATAGGCCTTCTTCACAACGATATTGCCCTTGAGCAACAGGCGCTCCAGCACCTTGCCAATATCAAAAGCCGCCAGCCTGGCATCGCGTACGCCCAGTGCCACGTTCTCAAAATCACAGAACAGGGCCATATTATGTGTATCGTGCATCGCTCACTCCTTCATCTTCGGCCACAACCGGACTTTCGCATACTGATGTAACCTCCGTCACAGGCAAGCGATGCCGCAAGTCTAGCATGCGGACTGTAAATTGAATGCAGGAGCACATCATGAACAAAACCCTATGGATCTGTCTTGTGGCGATTGGCGCCAGCTTAAGCGGCTGCGGCAACAGCGATTCATCGCATAACATGGCCCCCGAATCGATTGCCGCCCGCAAGGTGGCAGCGATCAAAAATGCTGTCGATCAGGCCATGCAGGCCCAGCATGCCGATGCAGCAACACGGCAAAGCGTAGTGGCCCACAGTAAAGCGGTCATTAATAAAACCGACAAGGAGTTCGCCCTGCTGCTGGATCATGCCGACAAAAAGCAACGTTGGGCGAACATGATGCAAAAGGAAGCCGAACAGGCACGGAAAGCATTGCTGCAGGCAGCACTGGAGCGCACTCGTCTGGCCCGCCTGCTGGCAGAACAGGAAACCATCGTAGCCAGGGCCCGGCAACAGGCCGACCGGCGTCAGCAGATCGCCAGGGATGCCATGCTGGAAAACCTGAAGGCCCAAAAACTGCTGGCGGAAGTTCGCTCGGCGCAACACATGGCCGCACTGACCATCGGCCTGCCGGAGGCCGAACATCAGGCCGTACAACTTGCCGAAAACACGGTTACCGAGCCCGCACAGCGGACACGTCCGGCCAAGACCGAACCATCGCACAAGGCAAAGGTACGGCCTGCCCCGTCATCCGCCAGCACCACAGTCACGCAAGTCGCTGCCGAAAGCAGGCCATCGGCAAGCCTCGGCAATGCGGAGCATGGCCAGAAACTGGCGCAGAAATGCCAGTTATGTCACGCCTTCGAACCGGGTAAAAAGGGACGTTTCGGCCCCAATCTTTACGCCATTATCGGTCAGCCGGCCGGCAAGGCTCCCGGCTTTCGTTACAGCCATGCCCTGGCCAGGGCCGATTTTACCTGGAACGAGGAACAGCTGATGGCATTCATCTGCCATTCCGGCAAGGCCATCAAGGCGCTGACGGCCGACAACAGCGCCACAACAAAGATGCCACCGCAACATACCTGCGGGCAGGATGCCAGAGATGTTGTCGCCTACCTGCGCAACCTGAAAATGGAGGCTGCCAATTCGTCAGCGCAAGCCGGCAGCTCTTCCTGATTTAGGGCCTGTTAACACTAATTTCGATGGCGTCGATTCGGCCATTTTTTTGGTCCTGCAAGGCTTCGCAAGCATAGCGTGCTTACTGCACGTAAGCTTGCGGTAACGCAGCAGGACGGAAAAATGGCCAATCCCGAAGGGCTGCGCTGCAAATGGGACCACTCAGCGTTACTCGAAATTCGTTTGGAGACACCAAACTTCATTCCTCGCGCCTTGATTGGCCCCATTTGCAGCAGCAGCGCCAACAATGAAATTAGTGTTAACAGGCCCTAACCCGCACATGAAAAAAGCCGCCTGACTCGGGCGGCTTTTTTCATGTCTTCCGCTGCATCAGCGATGATACTGTACCGACTCCTCACGCACCGCACGGAAGAATTCAATCGCATGCTCTCTGGGCACATCCGGCGTAATACCATGCCCCAGATTGAATACATGGCCATTGCCATGGCCAAAGCGGGCCAGAATATCCTTAACTTCCTCGCGAATGCGCTCAGGTTTGGCATACAGCATGGTCGGATCCATATTGCCCTGCAGCGCCACACGATCACCAATGCGAGCCCTGGCCACATCGATATCAATCGACCAGTCCAGCCCCACCACGTCACAACCGCTGTCCGCAATCGCTTCCAGCCAGCCCATGCCCCCCTTGGTGTAGACAATCACCGGAACCTTTCGTCCCTCATTCTCCCGCGTCAGCTGTTCGATAATACGCTGCATATAAGCCAGCGAAAACTCCCGGTAGTCGCGTGTCGTCAGAATTCCGCCCCAGGTATCAAAAATCTGTACCGCCTGCGCGCCATGGGCGATCTGGCCGTTCAGGTATGCCGCCACCGAATCGGCCAGCTTGGCAAGCAGCAAATGCATGGTGTCCGGTTCATTGAACATCATGGCCTTGACCTTCGAAAAGTTTTTGGAACCACCGCCCTCAACCATATAGGTAGCCAGTGTCCAGGGACTGCCGCTAAAGCCGATCAGCGGAACACGGCCCTGCAAATCGCGTCGAATCGTGCGTACCGCCTGCATCACATAATCCAGCTCGCGCGTCGGGTCATCCAGCACCGGAAGTTTTTCGACATCGGTCCGGGAACGCAGCGGATCGGAGAACTTCGGGCCTTCGCCGGCACCGAAGCTCAGATGCATGCCCATGGCCTCGGGCACAACAAGAATATCGGAAAACAAAATCGCGGCATCGGCGCCAAGAATATCGATCGGCTGCAGGGTCACTTCGGAGCATAATTCCGGCGACCGGCAAAGCTCGAGGAAACCGCCGGCGCGCTCGCGTGTCGCACGATATTCCGGCAAATAGCGACCGGCCTGACGCATCATCCATACCGGTGTGCGCTCCACATCCTGCCGCAAACAGGCACGCAAAAATAAATCATTTTTCAGTTCAGTCATGTCGATTCCTTTTCATTACAGGCATCCCCGCCCGCCTTGTTTTAATCCCAGATATAGCCTTCGGTCGGGGACGAAGCCGAAGCAAATGCGCGCCTGGGCATCCGCCCGGCCAGATAGGCCATGCGTCCGGCACGCACGGCATCGCGCATGGCGCGGGCCATCATGCATTCATTCCGCGCCTCGGCAATGGCCGTATTGACCAGCACCGCATCCGCGCCCAGTTCCATCGCCCTGGCCGCATCGCTGGCCGTGCCGATCCCCGCATCCACAATAATCGGCACACTGGCCCGTTCCTTAATCACACGAATATTGAACGGATTGGCCAGCCCGCGTCCCGAACCGATCGGATTACCCAGCGGCATCACGGCCACGCAACCGATCTCTTCCAGACGGGTGGCCACAATCGGGTCATCATTGGTATAAACCATCACCTGAAAGCCCTCGTCCACAAGAATTTCGGCGGCCTTGATCGTTTCCACCACATTCGGATACAGGGTTTCGGTATCGCCCAGCACCTCCAGCTTGACCAGATCCCAGCCACCGGCCTCGCGCGCCAGGCGAAGCGTGCGCACCGCATCCTCGGCATTAAAGCAACCCGCCGTATTGGGAAGAATGGTGTATTGCTTCGGATCGATATAGTCCAGAAGATTTTCCTTGCCCGGGTCCGTAATATTCACGCGTCGAATGGCCACGGTAATCATTTCCGCCTCCGCGGCTTCCGTGGCTTCTTTGGTTGTCTGGAAGTCCCGATACTTGCCGGAACCGACAATCAGCCGTGAATGGAATGTATAGCTGCCTATTTTCAATATATCAGACATAAATCCTCCGTCATTGTTACGCTGTCCCGTCAGCCGCCGCCAATCATATGCACCAGTTCGATTCGATCCCCCTGCTGCAGGCGGGTGCTGGCATAGGCGCTCCTGGGTACCACTTCGAGATTACGTTCAATGGCGATCATGCGTTTTTCCAGCCCCAGTTCCCGCACGAGGTCGGCCAGCGTGCCGGCCTGTACGCACCGCTTTTCACCATTCAGATGAATCGTGATTTGCTTCTCCATAATCACCCCGAAACAAGATTTTCATGCCATTTTTATTGCAAAAGCAACGAAAAACCGGCGATATCCGGCTGTTTTTGCGAACATTTGCCCAGCCCGCTTGTTGACCCGCCAAGGCCGGCCGCGTAGCGTGACGGCTATGCTAACAGCATCTGATGTTTCACCCAACACCGCACTTCCCAAACCGGCAAACTGGTGCGGTGTGAGCGAAAGCCTTGCGCAGGCAAAAGCCGCCATGGATGCCCGGCAATTCGAACAGGCCGAACAGATTCTGCAGGAATTGCTCGAGTTTGCACCGCGCGAATTGCGCGGCTGGAAAATGCTGGCTCGTCTGCAGCGTGATATGGGCAAAATCGAGGCGGGCATAAAAAGTGCCACCATTGCGCTCAGGCTGAAGCAGGAACTGAACCAACAGCCGCCGGCACCGGTATCGCTGAGGCTGGCGCAGATGTGCTGGCAGCAGGGCGACCATCACAGCGCGCTTGGCATGTTGCATGAACTGCTGACCCGGCAGCCACAACAACCGCAATTGCTGGCGCTGAAAACACAGTGGGAACAGGAGCTCGCCCAATGAGCCTGTTGCGCATCCTGGTCCTGCATGGCCCGAACCTGAATCTGCTCGGCTCGCGTGAACCGGGTCATTACGGCACGACAAGCCTGGCCGATATCAACCAGGCTCTGATCGAACTCGGCGACCGGCTCGGCGCCGAAATCATTACCTTTCAGAGCAATCATGAAGGCGAACTGGTGGACAAAATCCAGCAGGCATCGCTTGCACGCAGCGAACTGGGCCATATCGATGGCATTATTATGAACCCGGCCGCCTATACGCATACCAGCATTGCCTTGCGCGATGCCGTTCTGGCCGGCGGCAAACCATTTATCGAGGTCCATTTATCCAATATTCACCAGCGGGAACAATTTCGGCATCGCTCCATGCTTGCCGATACCGCCGTTGGTGTGATTGCCGGCTTCGGCGCCTGTTCCTATGAACTGGCGTTACGCGGCCTGATTCATCATTTAAAGAACACAGGAGGCTGATGTGGATATCGCCCAAATACGTAAACTGATTAAACTGGTACAAAGCTC
>WFNX01000033.1 GCA_015488375.1 Mariprofundaceae bacterium
ATGGCCAGGGTTGCCGCAATCCCGGACAGCAATACCAGTGTCGGCCCGGTCGGCGCGGCAACCAGCCCTGCGGTACCACGACTGAGGGCAGAGGCAATGGACAGGATGCCGGCAGCGATCAGCCCGGACAGGGCCGCGGCCGAGGCATCGGAGGTAAACGGCAGCCACAGGGCCATGCCAAAAGCCATTGACTGCGGCAAAACCAGTGCCGCCGCAGAAATCCCTCCCCACAGATCACCTGCAGGCAGCGACTTCAACAATTCACCTGCTCGCCCTGGCCATCTCATAACATCAGTTTAGCCTGCCTGATAGCACAAGGCACCCCCTGAGATTTCAGGCAACCTGCTCCGACAGTCAGGCAGGCTCGATCAGCGAGGGAAACAGATCTTCCGGCGCATCATACCCCATGATTTCAAACAGGGTTGCCGCGATATGGGCCAGTCCGGGGGTCGTGCGTATATCATCGCTGTCGGCTGCCTGACGCAGCACATACGAAGCATCGTAATGCGGATCAAACAGGATACACGGCACCGGATTGATCGAGTGTTTGGTCGAGGGTTCACTGGCCCCGTCACGCGTGGCCACCCGCATCTGTTCGGCATTGCCGTGGTCGGCCGTGATCAGAGCATACCCTCCGGCATCCTCCAGCGCCTCGACAATGCGGCCGACAGCCTGATCCACCGCTTCAATCGCCCTGATCGTCGATTCAATCTGACCGCAATGGCCGACCATATCGGCATTGGCAAAATTAATCAGGCCAAAGCCATAACGTCCGGAAGCAATCAGCTCCACGGCCTTGTCGGCAATCTCAGGCGCTTTCATTTGCGGGTGATCGGCAAAAGAAACGCCTTTGTCCGAAGGAATCAGAATATAATCTTCCATCGTCGGGTCCAGCGGTTCCCGATAACCGCCATTGAAGAAAAACGTGACATGCGGATATTTCTGCGTTTCGGTCAGACGAAACTGACGAATGCCCAGATCCAGAATACGCTTGCCGAACGGAGAGGCCACCTTTGTCGGCCCCATCAGTTGCAAATGCGGCAGGTTGCGATCCTCATCATAGACCATCATGCCGGCATACAAAACCTGCGGGCGTCGGCCGCGATCAAAACCGTCAAAATCATCCAGCTCAAAGGCTTCGGTGATTTCAATGGCCCGGTCGCCCCGGAAATTCACCATGACCACGGCATCGCCATCACGGATCGTGCCCAATGGCTGGTCCCGATCATCCACCAGCACGAATCCGGGCAGATCCTGATCGACAATATCCGGCGTTTCGCGACGAAAATGTTCCAGTGCCGCCATCATGGACGGGAAGCGAAATTCTGCCCGGCCATGCACCATGGCATCCCAGCCCTGCGCTACCTTGCGCCAGTCCCGGTCCCGATCCATGATAATACGTTCGCGTCCGCCACCGGAGGCAAAGCTGTAGCAAAAGCCTTCATGCCCGTTGACGTAGACAAAGGCCTCTTCCAGTTCGCAAATATATTTCTGGGCCGTCTGAATGCCGACATCGCGACCATCCAGCAGGGCATGTACGCGCAATGAGCGGACGCCCTGTTCAAATGCATAATCGATCAGCGCCCGAAAATGCGAGATATGGGAATGGATATTGCCGTCCGACAGCAATCCCAGCAGATGTACGGTGCCCCCCCGCTTCCCCGCCTCGATCACCTGATGCAGGGCATCGGATTCGTAGAATGAGCCATCCTCAATGGCTTTCTTGATACGCGTCGGCCCCTGATCAAGCACCTTGCCCGCACCCATGGTCAGATGTCCGACTTCCGAGCCTCCCAGGTCTTTCGCTGCCGGCAGGCCGACAAAATGCCCGTGCGTCTGCAGCGCCGTATGCGCATATTGCGCCCACAGCCGATCAAACACCGGCGTATTGGCCCGGGCCACGGCATCTTCCTCACCGCCCTGCCCCAGCCCCCAGCCATCCATGATGACCAGCAGGACGGGCTTCCCTTTCGTAAAATGATCCTTGACTGCCATAGTACCCTCTTACTCTGTCGCTCCGGCCAGTAATTCCCTGACCGCCTCTTCATCAAATGTCTGTTTATCAATGCGCAGGAACACGGCATCTTCCTCCGGCACCACACGCGCCTCGTAAACGCCCTCCATGTCCAGCAGCTGTGCTTCCAGGGCACTTGCCGACTGCACATGACGGCCATCAACATGGGTCATATAGGCCGACTTCATCGATGGCATACGCTGCCCCAGCGCCAGCAACAGCCACAGCAGCATTGCCAGCGAACAACCATAGAAGACGCCCGATGTTCCCAGCGAGCCCAAGGCCCATCCTCCCAGTGAACCGCCGAAAAAAGCGCCCAGAAATTGCGAGGAGGAATACACCCCCATCGCCGTACCCTTGGCATCAATCGGTGCCATACGCGAAATCAGCGATGGCAGCGTCGCTTCCAGTACATTATAGGAAACGAAAAACACAAACAGGCCGATCAACACAGCGACCAGGCCATTATGGAACGTACCCAGCAACAGCCCTGACAGCAATACACCGCTGATTGAGGCAAGAAAAACCGGCCGCATTTTTCCTTTTTTCTCAGCCATGATGATCATCGGCACCATCAGCCCCATGGCCAGCAGCAGGATCGGCAGGTATACCCAGGCATGATGAATCGGTTCAATCTGCAACTGGTCGCGCAGCACAAACGGCAGCGCCACAAACATGGCCGTCATCACACCATGCAGGGCCATGATGCCGAAATCCAGCCGCAACAACTGGGGATCGCGCAAAATTCGTTTAAATTCAGTCGGTACGGCCTCGGCATCACGATGACGAATCGTGCGCTTTGGTGTCGGTACGACACGATACAGCACAACAATTGAAAGCACCGCCAGCACGGCAGTTGCCCAGAAAATCCCCGGCACGCCGATCAGCGCATCTATCCAGGGCGCCAGCACCAGTGCCAGCGTAAAGGAAAAGCCAATCGTCATGCCGATCACGGCCATCGATCGCAAACGTACTTCCTCGCGCGTCAGATCCGCCAGCAGTGCCGTCAGTGCCGCCGCAATGGCGCCGGCACCCTGCAGTGCGCGGCCGGCAATAACGCCCCAGATCGAATCGGACATGGCAGCCACCACACTGCCGAGCGCAAAAATCAGCAGGCCTGCCGCAATCACCGGTTTGCGACCAATCCGATCGGATAGCCAGCCGAACGGAATCTGGAACACGGCCATTGTCAGACCATAGGCACCCAGGGCCAGGCCAACGAGCACGGGCGTCACGTCCTGCAGTGATTCGGCATACATCGCGAATACAGGCAAAATCAGGAACAGGCCCATCATGCGCAGGCCATAGATGCCTGCAATTGAAAACACACCGCGTTTTTCTTCCGGATTGAACACTACCGCCTCCTTGTCAAAAGGTTGCGCATGATAGCACTGTCAGGTAGAGGATTCATGTCTCGAAATATTCTTGCTGCGCCCATGCTTCAAAGGCAGCTTGCGCCTGATGTTTGAAGACCTTTCCAATCCGACCTCGGCCTTTGTGATTGCCGTACTGGTCGCCATCACTGCGCAGGTGCTGGCCGCCAGGCTGAAGTTCCCGCCCATCCTGCTGTGGCTGGTGGCCGGCATGTCGCTGGGCCCCTTCGGCACCCACTGGTTGCATGTGGAAAGCATCCAGCCTGCCCTGCATACGCTGGTCGAACTGGGCTTGGCCATTATCCTGTTCGAAGGCGGCCTGAACCTGAACCTGAAGGCACTGAAGGAAAATGGCTGGGTGGTCGGCAGACTGGTTATTTTCGGGCCGATATTCACCATGCTGTTTGCCGGTGGTGCGGCCTATTATCTGGCCGGCATGGAGCCGGGCATGGCCATGCTGTTCGGCGCCCTGGTCTCCGTTGGCGGGCCGACCGTGATTCTGCCGATCGTGAGGCAAATGCGTCTGGGACGCACCGTCAGCCATATTCTCACCGGCGAAGCCATGCTCATTGATGTGTTCGGAGCCATTCTGGCCATCGTCATGCTGCAGTTTGTGCTCTCCGCCAATGATATGCCGCCATGGATGATTGCCCAGACCCTGCTGTTCAAGGCGCTGATCGGCGTGGTTGTGGGCCTTGCCGGCGCCCATGTCCTTGGTTTCATTCTCAAATCCGACTGGGTTCGGGATATTGAAAGCCGCTCCATTCTGACGCTGGCCTGGTCCTGGGGCCTGTTTCTGCTGGCCGACCATATCAGCAACCAGGCCGGTCTGCTGGCCATGCTTGTTGCCGGTGCGCGACTGCAAAAACTGGATTTGCCGGATATCCAGCGCCTGCGTCATTTCAAGGGCAGCCTGTCGATGTTGCTGATTTCGGTTCTGTTTGTATTGCTTGCGGCCAACCTGAACCTTGCCGTTGTGCGTGGCTATCTGTGGGAAGGCATTATCATTTTCCTGATTCTGATGATGGGCGCCCGTCCGCTGACCGCCATCTTTTCCTGCATGGGCAGCAAGGTGAAACGCAATGAAATGTATTTCATCGGCGGCATGGCGCCGCGAGGCGTGGTCGCCGCAGCCATCACCTCGCTGTTTGCCATCGTGCTGCAGGAACAGGGGCATATCAACAGCGAAATGCTGCTGGCGATGGTTTATATCATCATCATCGCCTCCATTCTGATCTACAGTCTGATCGCCGGGCCATTGAAACAGGCGCTGAATATTACCGGCCCTGATGAACGCTCCCTGCTGATTGTTGGCGGTGGCCAGATGGGCTCGGAAATCGGCCGTGCGCTGGGTGAAGACCGGGAAGTCCGCTTTCTCGATCTTAACGGCGAAGTCATCAGCAATTTGCAGCGTTCAGGCTATGAGGCGCTGCGCGGCAATGCGCTGGACCCGATGTATCTGGAAATCATCCATGCCGAGGAAATCGGCTCGATTCTGGTGATGACCGGCTCATCCGATCACAACCTCCATATCGCCCGCCTGGCCAGTGAGCAATTCCATATCTCCAATATCTACGTGGCCTTACAGGAAAATGATGAAGTTAAACATGCACAGTTGATGCATCAGCTTCAGGCCAAACGGCTGTTTGCCAAGCCCTATACCTACACTTACTGGAACGACCAGGCCTACCGGCGCCGGCTGGTCTATGAATCGAGGATTATCGAGCGTGAATCACCTCTGGTTGGTTGCCGGCTGGCGGATACACGCATTGCGCATGGTGTACAGCCGATTGCCATTATCCGCCATGATCAGACGCACGTGCCGCATGATGATTTCGTATTGCAGGCAGGCGATGAAATCAAGGTATTGACGCGACCGGATCGTCTGGAACCCGGCCAGCGTTTCCTGCTGCCGCCACCGGTTCACAACGACCATACCCCACCGCCCAGCGGATGAAGCCCGCCCTGCGCACGCGCTTTGCACCCAGCCCGACAGGCTATCTGCACGTCGGCAATGCGTATTCGGCACTGCTTTGCCAGCAGTGGGCCGAGACGCATCAGGCGGAATACCTGTTACGCATCGAGGATATCGACCATACCCGCTGCCGCCCGCATTACAGCCAGGCCATTATTGAGGACCTGCAATGGCTGGGCATTCGCTGGCAGGGTGAGCCGCTATTCCAGAGCGAACACATGCATGCATTCCGGCAGGCGATCGACAGACTGTACGAACAGAAGGCGATCTACCCCTGTTTCTGCTCACGCCGGGAAATCCGCGAAGAAATCATCCGCAGCGCTTCGGCGCCGCATCAGCATGATGCCGCCACGGCACATTATCCCGGCACCTGTCGGAAACTGGCGGCACATGAAGCCGAACGTCGCATGCGTATTGCTCCCTATGCCTGGCGACTTGACAGCGCGCGTGTCCGTGAGCTGCTGCCTGCCCCGTTGAGCTGGCTGGACGAGCATGGCCGCCACCATGCCGTCCACCCCGAACATGACCTGATTATCGGACGCAAGGATATCGGGGTTTCCTATCATCTGGCCGTGGTGGTCGATGACGGGCAACAGGGCATCACGCACATCATTCGCGGCAAGGACCTGCAGGAATACACCGGCATTCACCGCATCCTGCAGCATCTGCTGGGACTGCCCGCCCCGCGCTATCACCATCATCCGCTGTTACATGATACACAGGGCCGGCGACTGGCCAAGCGCGATCATTCGGCTGAGTTGCGCGCCATGCGCGCCGCAGGCGTCTGCCCGCAGCGTTTGCGACATTTTCTGTTGCAGGAGTGCCACGGTCGCTGGCCTTTTCAGAGCATGGAAGAAGTGCTGCAAACACTTGGCAAACCGGGTTAAATTCAACAGGGTTCGAGCAAAGCTACGATACACGCAAGGATACCCCGCACTTGAATACCATTCTTGACCTGATTGGCCACACCCCGCTGGTACAGTTACAGCGCATCACTGCCGACCTGCCGGAGCATATCCGCCTTTATGCCAAACTGGAGCGTTTCAATCCCGGCGGCTCGGTCAAGGATCGCCCTGCCCTGTGGATGATTCGCGATGGCATGGAACGAGGCCTGCTCGACCGGAATAAAATCATTCTCGATTCCACCAGCGGCAACACCGGCATTGCGTTGGCCATGATCGGGGCCACAATGGGGATACGTGTGCGTCTGGTCATGCCGGGCAATGTCTCCGATGAGCGCAAGCGCATTTGTCGCGCCTTCGGTGCGGAACTGATCTTCTCCGACCCGCTGGAAGGCTCGGACGGCGCCATTATCAAGGCGCGTGAAATCTACAGGGAAAACCCGGCCATCTATTTCAAGCCGGATCAGTATAACAACCCGGCCAACCCCCGCGCCCACGAGGAATCCACCGGCCCGGAAATCTGGCAGGATACCGCAGGCCGGGTAACGCATTTCATCGCCTCGCTGGGGACCTCCGGCACGCTGGTCGGTACCGGGCGTTTTCTCAAACGCACAAATCCCGCCATTGAAATTATTGCTGCCGAGCCGGATTCCCCCTTCCATGGTATCGAAGGCCTGAAGCACATCGAATCCAGCATTGTACCCGGCATCTACGATGCCTCGGTGCACGATCGCAAAATCGGCATCGGCACCGATGAAGCCTATGATATGACGCAAAAGCTGGCCTCGCAGGAAGGCATCCTCTGCGGACAGTCATGCGGCTGCGCCATGGCTGCCGGCATGAAAGTCGCCCGGGAGCTGGCCGAACGGGATGAAGCCGCCGAAATCGTCATGATCTTCCCGGATGGCGGCGAAAAATACCTGACGACCCCCGTCTTCGCCGACAGCTCCAGGGTACATTACGCCGAGGGCATCTGACGGTTCTCAGCGGCCCGCACAATCGCTATCATCCGCAGCCAGATTTGCACGGAGGCCCGCATGTCCAGTACGCAACACCATCACCTGATTATTCTTGGCTCCGGCCCGGCCGGTTATACGGCGGCCATTTATGCCGCACGCGCCAATCTGAACCCGGTCATCATCCAGGGCCTGCAGCCGGGCGGGCAGCTGACGACGACCACCGATGTCGATAATTATCCCGGCTACAAGGATGGCGTGCAGGGGCCGGAAATGATGGAAGATTTCAAGGCCCAGGCGGAGCGCTTCGGCACGGAAATCATCTGGGACCATATCAATGAAGCGGATGTCAGTCGCCGCCCGTTCCTGCTCAAGGGGGATGAAGGCGAATACACCTGCGATGCGCTGATCATCGCCACCGGCGCTTCGGCCAAATATCTGGGCCTGCCCAGCGAGGAAGCCTTTGCCGGCCGCGGCGTTTCGGCCTGCGCCACCTGCGATGGTTTCTTTTACCGCGGCAAGGAAGTCGTGGTCGTCGGCGGCGGCGATACTGCCGTGGAGGAAGCCATTTATCTGTCCAATCTGTGCAGCAAGGTCACCCTGGTGCATCGCCGCGATGCGTTGCGGGCGGAAAAAATCATGCAGGAAAAGCTGTTGTCCACGGATAATATTGAAGTCGCCTGGAACCGCGTCGTCGATGAAATCCTCGGTGATGACAGCGGCGTCACCGGCATCCGCCTGAAGTCCACCGTTGACGATACCGTCGAGGAATTGTCCGTGCATGGCGTCTTCATCGCCATCGGCCACAAGCCCAATACCGATTTTCTCGGTGATCAGCTGGAAAAGGATGATGCCGGCTATCTGATCACCCGGGGCAAGTCCACACATACCTCCGTGGAAGGCGTGTTTGCCGCCGGCGATGTCGCCGATCCGGTTTATCGTCAGGCCGTCACCAGCGCCGGCGAAGGCTGCAAGGCAGCACTGGACGCCGAACGCTGGCTATCCACTCAGGAGTAATCACCACCTGCCGGACCCCCTGCTTCCTTATCAGGGGTTCCGGCCGGTTAACCACCATGCCAGGGGCTGGTCTTGCCAGTCATCTATACAAAAAGCGACGGTCAGACATGATCCCCTTTTTCGCCATGGATCGCTTGCGAGATGTCCGAAGTTTCTTCATGATTGATTCTGCTATCGAGCGGAGGAGGCATGCATCATGGCTGAAGAACCTCTCGTTCCTCTTTCATTGCTGGTTACGCAATATGGGGGAAGTTTTATCCATATACATAAGACGAATATGAGGACATTGCATTCCTCATATTCGGATTGTTATACGTAGGAAGAAACCGTGCCAACAGCAACGTTAAAAATCTTTCTTGCATTTGGAGACCCGAAGCGTCTGAGAACCGCCGAACTTTCTAACTGGACAGGTAAAGCAGTTGCCGGACCTAGAAGCGAATTTGAGAAAGTTCTGGAACGTGAAGAATCTCAAAGTTCAGGAGTCTACTTCCTTGTGGGCGTAGATCCTGATACCAACAAGAGCACAATCTACATTGGTGAAGCGGAATGTATAAAGGATAGGATCAAAAGCCATTTATCAAAAGACTTTTGGAACAATATCGCATTTTTCGTAACGAAGGATGAAAATCTTACAAAGGCACATATTCGATATATTGAAGGTCGGCTAATTGAAATAGCTAAATCTGCTGATAGATCAATTGTTATGAATAACCAAGGTAGTGGGGCAAAACTTCCTGAGTCCGATAGAGAAGATATGGAAGTTTTTCTGGAAAAAATGCAGCAGATTCTACCGGTCCTTGGAATCGACGCATTTATTCAAACAGTTTCTAGAGCTGAAAACGCCACTGAAAAAGAAAAACTCACATGTAAGATCAAGAACGTTGTCGCTACTGGCTACCTCACGCCAAATGGAATTGTCGTTCTGGCAGGGTCAGAGGCGGTTCTTGAGGAACGCAGCTCTGCTAAGAAATGGCCAAGTGTCATGATTCAAAGGAATAAGCTAATTGAAGATGGAGGGCTCATTCAAAAAGGCGATAAATACGTTTTTGCTAAAGACACCGAGTTTTCAAGTCCAAGTTCAGCGGCAGCAGTAATTCACGGTGGTAGCGCAAACGGTCTCACAGCGTGGGTGAATTCAAGTGGAAAATCTCTCAAAGAGCTACAAAACGTATAACAATCCCAAATTCGGGGGACATACATAATCTCCCGCTTTTTTCTTTGGCCCTGGCTTCTTCCTGCTCACGCGACCTGCATCGTCACCCAAAGGTTTTCCCGTGCACTCATGCAAACCGAGCGCATCATTTTACCATCAAGTGCGCTCCGACGGTCATTCAGGGCAAAAACACATGAAGGGCTGCTATACGTTGAAGCGGAAATGCATGACATCGCCGTCCTGCACGACGTAATCCTTGCCCTCCAGACGCATCTTGCCCGCTTCCCTGGCGCCGGCTTCGCCGCCGCAGGCGATAAAGTCCTCATAGGCGATCGTTTCGGCGCGAATGAAGCCCTTTTCAAAATCGTTATGAATCACCGCCGCGGCCTTCGGCGCCGTATCGCCACGATGTATCGTCCAGGCACGCACTTCCTTAACACCGGCCGTGAAATAGGTCATCAGATCCAGCAGCTTGTACGCCTCGCGAATGACGGTGTTCAGGCCCGGCTCGGTAAGCCCCAGATCGGCCAGAAACTCCGCGCGGGATTCCTCGTCCATTTCCGCCAGTTCCGATTCAATCTGCGCGGAGACCACGGCCACGCGGGCGCCCTCGTCCGCCGCAAACGCGCGCACCTGCTCCACCCACTGATTGCCATCCGGCAGCGAGCCATCATCCACATTGGCGACATACAGCACCGGCTTGGCCGTCAGCAGGCATAACGGTTTCAGGCTTTCGCGTTCATCATCATCAAGCGTTTGACAACGCAACGTCACGCCATCTTCCAGGGATTGCAATACCCGCTGCTGCAATGCCAGCAATGCGCGCGCATCCTTGTCCCCGGTCTTGGCAAGTTTTTCCGTCCGCGCCACGGCCTTTTGCACCGTTTCCATATCCTTGAGCATCAGTTCGGTATCAATGACCTCGATATCGCCGAGCGGATCGACGCGGCCGGACACATGCGTCACATTCTCGTCCTCAAAACAGCGCACGACATGCGCAATGGCCGCGCATTCACGGATATTGGCCAGAAACTGGTTGCCCAGCCCTTCCCCTTTCGCCGCCCCGGCAACGAGTCCGGCGATATCAACAAATTCGACCACGGCATGCTGAACGGCCTGCGGTTTGACGATTTTCGCCAGCGCATCCAGGCGCGGATCGGGCACCTGCACAATGCCGACATTCGGATCAATCGTGCAGAACGGATAATTGGCCGCTTCCGCTCCGCCGCCGTTCAGGGCATTGAACAGCGTCGATTTGCCGACATTCGGCAAGCCTACAATTCCGATACTTAATGCCATGGTTATGTCTCCTGCAAATAGATATGCATGCGATTGCTGGCCCTGGCCAGATCGCCGTCGAGCACGGTCGGCAATTCACGCAACAGGGCGTCAAAAATCCGCTGCTCGCTCGTCCTTTCCGCCGTCGTACTTTTCCCCAGCACCCAGGCCGTCACATCCATGCCGGCGGGCGGACGGCCAATGCCGATTTTCAGGCGATGATAGGCCGCGTCCGGCAAGTGCTGATTCAGCGAACGCAAGCCATTATGCCCGCCGTGGCCGCCGCCGGTTTTGAAGCGGAACCTGCCGGCCGCCAGATCCAGATCGTCGTAAATAACAAAGATATCCGCGGTGGCAATATCATAATAACGCGCCAGCGCTGCGACCGCCTCTCCGCTGTGATTCATAAACGTTTGCGGTTTGACCAGCAACACCTTGTCGCCGGCACAATGCCAGTTAGCGGTTTGTGCACGAAAACGAGGCGCTGAAACAAAATTCAGCGCCTCGCGTTGGGCTAACACATCAAGAAAACGAAAGCCGATATTATGACGGGTTGCCTCGTATTTGCTGCCCGGATTACCCAGACCGACGAGCAGTTTCATCGCAACCGTAACAGCAGCTTATGCTTCTTCAGCTGCTTCGCTTTCTTCTTCCTCGCCTTCACCGGCATGACCCTTCAGGGCAGATGGCGTGGCAATCGTGACCACGGTGAAGTTCACATCATGCTGCACGCTGCAACCCTCAGGCAGCTGGATATCATCGATATGCACCGAATCACCCAGGTTCAGCGCGCTGCAATCCACTTCAATCGCATCGGGAATGCTGTCAGCGCGGCTGTCCACTTCCAGCGTATGGCGAATCACTTCAAGCAGACCACCGGCCACAACGCCCGGACATTTTTCATAATTAATGGCATGAACCGGAACCTCAACGGTTACGGCCTCAGCCGCCTTAACGCGCTGAAAATCCAGATGCGTAACCGTATCCTTGAGCGGATCATACTGTGCGGATTTCAGCAGTACGGAATTTTTCCCGCGTGCACCCTTGACCTTGATCTCGATCATGGATGTATGGAAGGTGTCTTCATTCAGACGTTTGGTGATTTCAAAATAATCCAGGGCAATCGGCAGCTCCTGCTTGCCGCCACCATAGATAACGGCCGGGATCTTGCCGCTCCTGCGCAAACGCCGTGTTTCGGCCTTGCCGGTTTTTTCGCGAAGCTGGGCTTCCAGAACAATGTGACTCATAGCGTGTTCTCCTTGAAATGCGCCGACGGGTTGTCCCGTGACGGCGGCACGGCATGCGGCCGCGCGCGGCGCAGTTTAGAGTCTCGGTCTAATTATACAAGCTGCTGATTGAACGCGCGTCGTAAATGCGGGAAATCGCCTCGGCCAGCAGTGAGGCCGCCGACAATACGCGCACCTTGCCGGTATTCAGAATCTGTTCCGGTTGCAGGATGCTGTCGGTAATCACCAGTTCATGAATCGCCGACGTTTCGGCAAGACGATCGGCAGCCGGACCGGACAACACGCCATGGGTGGCATAACCGGTCACCTTGCTGGCGCCCTGCTCCACCAGTGCCCTGGCCGCATTGCACAGCGTGCCGGCCGTATCGACCATATCATCAATCAGAATACAGTGCTTGCCTTCAATATCACCGATAATATTCATCACCTCGGCGACATTGGGGGCCGGTCTGCGTTTATCGACAATGGCCATATCGACATGCAGGCGTTTGGCCAGCGCACGCGCACGCACCACGCCGCCAACATCGGGCGAAACGATGACGACATTCTCCAGCTCATTGTTTTCGCGAATATCGCGCGCAAACAGCGGCCCGGCATAGATATTGTCCACGGGAATATTGAAAAAGCCCTGAATCTGGCCGGCATGCAGGTCCATCGTCAGTACACGGGTCGCGCCGGCAACCTCAATCATATCGGCCACCAGCTTGGCCGTGATCGGCGTACGCCCGCTGCTCTTGCGATCCTGCCGGGCATAACCGAAATACGGTACCACGGCACAAATCTGCCGTGCCGATGCGCGTTTGGCCGCATCAATGGCGATCAGCAACTCCATCAGATTGGTATTGGCCAGCGCCGAGGTCGGCTGAATGAAAAACACATCCTGACCACGAATCGTTTCACCGTACTGCAGAAAAATTTCACCGTCGGAAAAGCGCTGGATGGAGATTTCGCCCAGCGGCATGCCGATCTCATTGCTCACTGCCTGCGCCAGTGGCGGATTGGACGTACCGGAAAACAGCCGCAGCTTTCTGTGAATCATGCGTGCTCCTGAACCCCTTTTATCGGGTCTGTTAGATTCTCAAACTGGCTGGGGCGGCAGGATTCGAACCTGCGCATGACGGGATCAAAACCCGCTGCCTTACCGCTTGGCTACGCCCCAAAACTTTCCGGATGACCACGTAACAGTGAACCCACATGGGTCCAGCTGGCCAGACCATCCCGCTGCAATCTTTCGGCCATCTTTTGCGCATCCTGCCGCGCATCAAACAAGGCGACACAACTTGATCCGCTGCCGCTCATCCATGCCGTTTGCGCATGGGCCCGCAACATGGCCAGCAATCGCCCGGTCGCCGGACTGATGGCACAGGCGCTGGACTCAAGATCATTGCTGCCCAGCCGCTCCGAAACGGGGCGCATGGTATCCACCGCCTGAAGCCCGGTCAACGCATGGCCTGCATCGAAACGGCGAAACACCTCGGGGGTGGATATCCCCTCACCGGGCCATGCCAGCAAGACATGCTGTGTCGGCAAAGCCTGTGCGAAGGCTTCCAGCCTTTCGCCGATGCCGGTGGCATGCGATGCCTGGCCAAACAGAAAACAGGGAATATCCGCGCCCAGCGGGGCCGCAAACTCGATCAATGCCTGCCGATCCATATTCACCTGCCATAAACGATTGACGGCCATCAGGGCCGTCGCCGCATCCGACGAGCCGCCGCCCAGCCCGGCCTGCATCGGCAGATGCTTGTCCACATGCACATGCACCCCTGCAGACACGCCGGCATAATGTCGAAATGCATGCAGCACCCGGTACACAAGATTGTTTCTGCCCGTCAACGTCGGCAGTGAACATGTCACAGTAAGCGTTTGTGCCCTGCTGAGCGTCAACTCATCCCATACATCGACATAGGCAAAGGACGTGTCCAGCTCATGCATGCCATCCTCACGAATGGCGGTGACCTGCAAATGCAGATTAATCTTGGCCGGGGCTTTCAGTTTCATGATTCAATCACCAGAATGATACGTCGGCCATGCGTAATATCCGTCAGCGTCAGCCGTTGCTCCTCCGCCTGCCATTGCAGACGCAGCAAGGCGCCATCAATATGTCCCTGCCAGCGATACGCGCCGTGCTTTTGCAATGCCGAAGGTATCTTGCCCTGTAAAATGGCGGCCATCTCCCAGGGTGGAAGCAAAACCCCCTGCTGCTGTATTTCCTCGACAGAGACACGACGCCACTGCGGATATTTCGAGTCGCGCAACTCCAGTTGCGGTTGCTGCCAGCGCGCCTCCAGCACGAATCCGGTGGCCGGATATAATAAACGCAACCGGCCGCGCCGAAGGTCTTCCGTCTGCCAGCGGATGCTGACCTGCCAGCGTCTGGCTGGCGTGATGACAATCATACGCCCGTGAAAGGACGTAAACGGGCCGATCCCCTCCTCGCCTGTCGTCCCCGTCAGAGACGGTGTCGTGGCGCAGGAGGTTAACAGCAACAACCACGGCAAACACCAGCGGATGGTTTTTATCACCGCCCTGCCTGCTTTATTTTTTTCTTTATTTCCAATGGTTTGTCATGGTTAAGCTCAAGTGCCTTGTGATATGCTTCCAGGGCTTTCCCGGCCTGCCCCAGAGCACGATACATATCCCCGAGATGTTCCTGCATCACCGGGTCATCATGCAATTTGACCACGGCCTTCTGTTGCAGCACGACAGCATCCTTCACCCGTCCCTGGCGATAATAGACCCAGGCCAGCGAATCCATGTAATACGGATTGTTCGGGTGGATATCCAGCGCGCGCCGGACAAGCGATTCCGCCTCCGGCAGGCGAATCCCCCGCTCCGCCAGCGAATAACCGAGAAAATTCAGCGCCTCGGCATGGCGCGGATTGTGTTTCAGAATACGCCGAAGGCTGGCCTCCATTTCTTCATAGCGGGCCAGAAATTCAAAGGCGACAGCGCGATTATACAATAGCCCCTCGCTGGCAATGGCCGCCGATGCAATGGCATCCGTTTCGCGGATCAATTGCGCATATTGTTTCTGCCTGAGCAGGATACCACTGAGCATCTCCCAGGCCTGCAGCATGGAAGGCTTTTCCTGCAAAACATCGCGAATGCGCTGCTCGCCCTTTTTAAACCGTTGCTGCCGGATATCGATTGCCGCCAGACGCAGCCGGGCATCGAAATAATGCCTGCTTCCTTTTTCGATCTGTCGATATTTTTGATAGGCCTCGTCAAGCTTCTCCCGGGCTTCCAGACTGGAAGCCAGATAAAAGGCTATATCTTCATCCTGCTCTCCGTCTTTGGCCTCGATATCCCGAAAGATCTTCTCTGCCTGCGCATAATCGCCCTGCTGGAAATGCAACAAACCCAGCGTTTTTAACACGGACACATTGTCCCCGGTTTGCGCGGCCAGGCGCTCATAAACCTCAATGGCTTCACGGACACGGTTTTCATTGATAAGCAGACGCCCCAGCGCACTGCCCACGCGCAGGGCAGACGGATATTGCCGGAGAAACTCACGATACAATTGCTCGCTGCGGCCGGGAATATGGCGTTTGGCCGCAAGCTCGCCCTGCAGCAGAACCGCCGCATCATTTTCGGGCTGCATCTTGCGCAGACGCACAATGGTCTTTTCCGCCTGAACCAGATTGCCATTCTGCATCAGCAGTCGGGCCTTGAACAATAACAGGCGGGGAGAAACATGATGTTTCAGCCCTTCCTCAATGGCCTGCAATGCCAGTGCAGGATGTTTGCTGGCCAGGTGCACCTGAGCCTCCAGCACATAAGCTTCCTCATTATCCGGCGCCTCCTGCTGTAACAGCACCAGTTCATTGAGCGCCTCCGACCACTGCTGACGGGCAGCCAGCAACCGCGCATACAGCGTGTGCATTCGGATGCGTTCATCCCTGGACAGCGCATCCGCTGATAAACGCAACTGCTGCAAATGTTTTTCCGCGCTGTCCAGCTCCCCCATTTGCAACAGCAATGCTGCCAGTTGCAATCTCGGCGTCATGGCCTGCGGATCCTTTTGCACCAGCACATCCAGCAATTGCGCGGCCATGGCATGATTGCCCTGATTCAATGCGCTCTGGGCAGCCAGATAAAGGTAATCGGGATCAAGTTGCCCCAGGCTGACCGGATGCGTTGAAGCAGGCTTTGGTGCCTTGTCATCCGGCGGCTGAACCGCACAGGCGGTAAGCAGCAATAACGGAACAAGCGTCTTCAGCCGCATACCGCCTCCCGCATCAGGACGCGCTGGAAACGCCCCATATCATCATTCAGTGTCCAGTATGCGATTTCCCGCGCGCGTCCCTCGCATACGCTGATAATGGGATAAAGGAACCCTTCCCATGCATTTTCCCGATCGGTTGGCGACGGCCTTGCCGGACAATCCGGATGTGAATGGAACACGCCGATAATTTCCCTGCCACTGCCCCTGAGTTCCCGGTCAATCTGCTGATAGGCGGCCGGATCAAGGATAAAACGATCTGCCGCACGCGCTTCATTCAGATTTTTCACCTGCCGCACATCGTGAACCAGCCAGCCGTCACGACCCAGTGCACCGATTAACAGACCACATATCTCGTACGGGTACCCCGCCTCTGCCATCTGTTCCATTTGCTGCACACATGAGGCATCAATGTGCACCCCCTGTGCGGCATCATGCACATCAATAACATCCCGATATTCGGCACTTCGGAAGCGTTCTGGTTCAAACAAGGGGCAGACTCCTAAAAAACAGGCAGAGAGGCGAACATCATCATCCCGCCTTTATTGATCAGGGGCAAGCGTACTGCTCCGCTTGCCAAATGCACAGATAAAATGCGATAGTCCCCTTCATCTCAACAAGGAGGATTTATGCAATATCGTTCCAAAAGCATTCTGCTCGGTACCATTGCCGCCATGGCATTGCTGGCCACACCATTACAGGCGCATGAACATGGGCACGCACGCGTGTTTTTCATTGCTCCGACAGACGGCGCGGTGACCGGACAGGACATCAGTGTTCGCATGGGTGCGGAAGGCGTGAAAGTCGAGCCTGCCGGTAACGTGACAGAAGGCGCCGGCCATCACCATCTCATCATTGATGGCGGCCCGATCGAGGCAGGAGCGGTCGTTCCCAAAGATGCCACGCATCTTCATTTCGGCAAAGGGCAGACCGAAACCACGCTGCATCTGACACCCGGCAAACACACGCTGACGCTGCAGTTTGCCAACGGCCATCATCAGTCCTATGGCAACACGCTCAGTCAAACCATTCACATTACAGTGAAATAAAACACGAAAGCCCGGCATGGCCGGGCTAACGCCCAGGGCCTGTTAACACTAATTTCGATGGCGTCGATTCGGCCATTTTTGTGGTTCTGCAAGGCTTCGCAAGCGTAGCGTGCTTACTGCACGTAAGCTTGCGGTAACGCAGCAGGACGGAAAAATGGCCAATCCCGAAGGGCTGCGCTGCAAATGGGGCCACTCAGCGTTACTCGGAATTCGTTTGGAGCCACCAAACTTCATTCCTCGCGCCTTGATTGGCCCCATTTGCAGCAGCAGCGCCAACAATGAAATTAGTGTTAACAGGCCCTAATCACATTTGGGTGGAATCGGCTCCAGCTTCCAGATATCGCGGTTATAATCGAGCATCGTACGATCCGTCGAGAACTTTCCGCTACAGGCGGTATTCAGAATACTCATGCGCAACCACCGTTCCCGATCCCGATAGGCAGAAGCCGCCTGTTGCTGCGCATCCACATAGCTGCGGAAATCCGCTGCCACCAGCCATGGGTCATGCGGGTTGCGAATTGATGCCGTGATGGCCTCAAACATGCCCGGTTCAAACTGATTGAAGTGGCCGCATTCAAGCAAACGCATCACACGGCGCAAATCTTCATCCTGCTCAATCAGGGCATTCGGATCATAGTGCCGGCGTGTGGCCTCGACTTCCTCAGCGGTCAGGCCGAACAGAAAGAAATTTTCCTCGCCGACTTCTTCACGAATTTCAATATTCGCGCCATCCAGCGTACCGATCGTCAATGCACCGTTCATCATGAACTTCATATTGCCGGTGCCGGAAGCCTCCTTGCCGGCCGTGGAAATCTGCTCGGATAAATCCGCTGCCGGACAAATCACTTCCATGGCCGAAACACGATAGTTCGGGAAAAAGACGACCTTCAGCCTGTCACCCACATCGGCATCATGATTGATCACATCGGCCACGTTATTAATCAGCTTGATGATCTGCTTGGCCATATAATAGCCCGGCGCCGCCTTGCCGCCGAACAACACGCAGCGCGGCGTCCAGTCCGCTGTATCGCCACGCTTGATGCGATCATAGAGATGAATCACATGCAGCACGTTGAGCAGCTGACGCTTGTATTCGTGAATGCGCTTGACCTGAATATCGAACATGGCTTCCGGCGAGAACTGCACGCCGCAAACCTCAGCCACATGTCTGGCCAGACGCACCTTGTTCTGATGTTTGCACGCCGCCCAGCGCGCGCGAAAATCCGCATTGTCGGCATAAGGCTCCAGTTTCCTGATCCGGGCCAGATCCGTTATCCATGCATCACCAATCGTTTCGTTAATCAGGGCCGTCAGCGGCTCATTGCACATGGCCAGCCAGCGTCGCTGCGTCACACCATTGGTCTTGTTATTGAATTTCTCGGGCCACATCTCATAAAAATCATGGAACAGCCCTTTCTTCAGCAGCTCCGAATGCAACTCGGCCACACCATTTACCGAGAAACAGCCGACCAGGGCCAGATAGGCCATGCGTACCTGCTGCACCGGCCCTTCCTCGATAATGGACATGCGACGCTGCCGATCCACATCGCCCGGCCAGCGCTCGGCCACTTCACTCAGAAAGCGCGCATTGATTTCATAGATAATCTCCAGCAGGCGAGGCAACAGGCGACCAAACAGGTGAACCGGCCAGCGCTCCAGCGCCTCGGGCAACAGGGTGTGGTTGGTATAGGCCATGGTTCGTGTCGTGATATGCCAGGCCTCATCCCAGTCCAGACGATATTCATCAAGCAGCAGACGCATCAGCTCGGCAATCGCCACGGTCGGATGGGTATCATTCAACTGGAAAACATTCTTCTCGGCAAACTGGCTGAAGTCATTGCCATGTTCCTTACACCACTGGCGGATGACATCTTTCAGACTGGCCGAGGCCAGGAAATACTGCTGGCGCAGACGCAATTCCTTGCCGTTCTCACTGGCATCATTGGGATACAGCACCAGCGAAATCTGTTCCGCCTCATTCTTCGCCGCCACGGATTCAGGATAGCTGCCGGCATTAAATTCGCCGAGATTGAAATCATCCGTTGCCGCGGCCTTCCACAAACGCAGCGTATTGACCGTACCGTTCTCATAACCCGGAATCGGCGTATCAAAAGGCACAGCCAGCACATCCTGCGTATCCACCCAGCGACAGCGCAACTGGCCGTGCTCATCGCGGTAATATTCGGAACGGCCACCGAAATGAATCGTTTGCGTATATTCCGGCCGTTCAAGTTCCCAGATATTACCGTTGCGCAACCAGTGGTCCGGTTCCTCAACCTGGAATCCGTTCTCGATTTTCTGCCTGAACATGCCGTACTCATAACGAATACCATAGCCGCCTACCGGCAACTGCAGGGTAGCGCAGCTGTCGATAAAACAGGCCGCCAGACGCCCCAGACCACCGTTACCCAGGCCCGCGTCCTGTTCCATTTCCAGCTTTTCCTCATATTCCAGGCCCAGCATATGCAGCGCCTCGCGCGTTTCCCTGTCCAGGCCCAGATTCAGAACGGCATTGCCCAGTGCGCGCCCCATGAGAAATTCAAGCGATAAATAAAACGCCCGTTTGCCGTCCTTCTCCAGATAGGCATCCTTGGTGTTTTTCCACCCTTCCATCAAATGATCGCGAATCGTATAGGCCAGTGCCTGATAGCGATAATGATTGGAACGGCTGGCCGTATGCTGTCCCAGCGTGCGCAGGAAATGGCGCTGAATACCATTGACCAGCCCGTCGGCCGTCTTGTCCAGCTTCGGTGCATCGGTAATGCTGCGTATTCCCTTGCGTTGTTCTGCCATGGTTCACCCACCTGATTTTTTCGGCGGCATGCTACAGCGATTTTTCGCCTTGGGTACCTCGGATAGCACGCCTGCTGCCTGCGCTTGATGCGACAATACAACAATGTCAATATCCACAGGCAGTTAACGGGAGATACAAATGAAACTGGCACTGAGCACCTGGCAGGAAATCGAACATTATCTGACACAGTCCGATGGCATCATTATCCCCATTGGCTCCACCGAGCAACACGGACCCAATGGCCTGATCGGCACCGACACCATCTGCCCCGAACGCATTGCCGAAGCCATTGAACAGCATGCCGATGTGCTGGTTGCGCCGGCCATCGCTTATGGCATGTCCCAGCACCATATGGCCTTTCCCGGCACGGTTACGCTACGCCCTGCAACGCTGATCCACATGATTGTCGATATTGTCTCATCATTGCATCGGCATGGTTTCCGCCATTTCTACTTCATTAACGGCCATGGCGGCAATATCGCCCCCGTAACCACGGCTTTCTCGGAAGTTTACATGCATCTTGATTCGGCACGTTGCAAGCTGGCCAACTGGTGGCGCAACGATGCCATTACACGCCTGGCCCATGAATACTATGGCGATGCCGAAGGCTATCACGCCACCGTCAGCGAAGTATCACTGAGCTATTACGCCCACCCGGAAGCCATCAAACATGCTCCCTGTTCACCGGAAGTCGCGCCTGTTGGAGAAATCTATGATGCGGCGGATTTCCGTCGCCGCTTTGCCGATGGCCGCATTGGCTCCAGCCCGCAACTGGCCTCGATCGAAGCCGGCCGGGAGTTTTGCGAACTGGCGGCAAACGCCCTGCTGGCAGACTATCAGTCGTTCCTGAGCGCCTGACCGGCATTCCATGGCGATGCCTGAAGCCACGATGCAAACTCTTCTGCCGGCATTGGCCTTCCCATCAAAAAGCCCTGAGCATGCGCACATCCCATTTGCTGCAGACATCCCCATTCATCAGAAGTTTCGACTCCTTCTGCGATCACCTGCATATTCAACGCTGAGGCCATCTTTACAATTAGTGCTACAATCGTCGCTGCACGTTTATCGTCATGCAGACCACGAACAAAACGCTGATCAATCTTCAGTTCATTCGCGGGAAAATCTTTCAGATAGGCCAGCGATGAATGGCCTGTTCCAAAATCATCAATAGAAACACCAACACCGAGGGCACGTATTTTTTTCAGCATCCTGATGGTTTGCTGAGGATCGGCCATCAACCCGCGTTCGGTAATTTCCACCATTAACAACGATGGGGGAATGTTTTGTTTCTGAATCGCTTGATGCAATCGCTCAACCAGATCTGTCTCCAGAAGATTCCTCGGCGCGAGGTTAAGTGAAACCCGTACATCCAGGCCTTGCGATTGCCAAGTCATAATCTGACGACACACATCATCAAACAACCACTGTGTAAAGCTGTGAATTACGCCACTTTCCTCGGCCGCAGGAATAAAAAGATCGGGACGAATCATCCCCTTCTCCGGGTGCTGCCATCGCACCAAGGCCTCAGCGGCGGAGGTTTGCTTCTGCAACATATCCACCTTTGGCTGATAATAAACGACCAGTTCATTGTGCTCAATGGCATGGCGCAATTCACTCACCAGCGTCAAATGATCCAGCTGATATAATGGCATTGCCGCATCATAGACAGCACACATCATCTGCTGTCGTCTTGCACAGTGCATGGCAATCTCGCCACTGCGCATCAGTTCCATGGCCGATTCACCATGCCCCGGATAGCATACCGCACCAATGGTAGCTTCAATATCCACATACAGATGGCGCAAACGCAGTGGCTTCTCAAGATGCGCATGCACACACCGGGCCGCAGACAAAGGATCTTCCTGACCCAGGTTGCCGGGGCAAAGAATCGCAAACCGGCTACCGCCCACCCGACTGATATACTCCCTGCTTATCCCCACATTGATCAGGCGTTTGCCGACTTTCTGCAATACCTCGTCTGCAACATCATGCCCCAGAACTTCAACAATAGGGGTAAACCGGTCCAGACCAAGATATAAAAGGGTAAAGGCTTCCCGCTGTTCAATTTTATGACTAAGCAGCCGAACAAAGGCATTATAATTCAGCAGGCCGGTAACATGATCATACATGCTTAACCGTTTTATTTCTTCTTCCTTGCTTTTCCTGCTCCGCAGATCGTGAAAAAAAAGAAGATAATAATGATCGCCATTCAAAAGCATCCGGCCAATGAGCAATCCGACGGGGATTCTTTTGCCGTCTTGTCGAATCACCAACAATTCCAGTTCGGATTCATTCTGCTGTAAAGAACGCCCGAGAAAAGACTCATAGTGATTGCGATAACGACGTGGAAACAATGACTTTAATGGCTTTCCTGACATCGCACTGGCACTTAGACCAAACAATTGCTCTGCTTTCGGATTTGCCAGTTGGATAATTCCGGCCTGATCAATGATAACAATCGCGGCCGGTGAAAAGTCCATAATAGCTTTCGACAGATCCGGTGCTGCCTGCCGGACACGCTCAATAGATTCCCGCTTTTCTTTCGAACTCATGCCTCACCCTCAACGGCACAACAAAATGATAAATTTACCCCCCCCCTCAACATGGTCAAGACATCAAAAGTCGTACATCAAAAAGTCGTACGACCCCTCCCGGCCATCACCTGCACTTCCCGCCAAATTCCGGGAAGTGCAGGAGTTAACAGGCCTAATCCTCATACCAGTGCCGTGTCGGATAATGACGGTATGAAGCGCGTTGCAGCCGACCATGACGGTAATCAGGGCAGCCATATTCCGCATAGCAATGGCGCGCATGCGCAACTCTCAGGCGTTCAGCCCGGCGATGTTCCTGCCTTTCATGCTCACGCCATTCGTGTTCGCGATCGTCATCGTAGTCAGCCCGAACCTGCTGCGGACGATTCTGACTGATTACCGCACCGGTCAGCGCACCCAGCAGGCCACCGACAATTGCACCCTGTGCCGTCTGATTCTGAGCGGAACCAATGACCGCCCCGGCCGTCGCACCAATCAATGTTGTTGTCGTAATGACACGTTGCTCATACTGACCAGCCACCGCACTCGCAGACAACAGCAACAATCCCGATAACATCATGCAAAAAACACCTTTCTTCATCACACACCTCCTGTGCTTGCAGTGGTGATGGTAAAATAATTGATAACATCAACAATGTGCAAATAAACCCCAGCGACGCGGAATCTTTACCCCCTGCGCAGCTTTACCCGAACAGGCTCGGCAGACACAGGCAGACTGGCAATTTGACATTGCCGGCTTCGTCAGCTTGAATCACAGACAGAAGGGTCGCGAAAGAGGGAGTCATTCAGATGCCGGGAAGAATCATCCTCGCCATTGTGTTGTGTGTACTTCCGCTGACCAGTACGGCTGCAGGCGGCACACTGGGCACATGTACCATGGAGCAAGTCAGCGAATTAAAAAACAACGGCTTCACGGCCCTCCAGATACGAGATCTTTGCCTGCCCGTTCAAAAGCCTGTACAAAAGCAGTCAATGGGGCAACGCTGCAAACCCCCCTATGGATTTTGCAGCCTGTATCACCTCCCTCCTGCCCCTGTCGGCACTCCGTGTTACTGCTTCAACAAATATACCGGTTACAATGACCCCGGCTAGGTTGCCCCCTAGGATCGAGGCATGAGAAACCTTACTGCATTGAGCCGCCTCTGGGAAAAAATATCCGGGGATCCTGTTGACTTTTTTCGGCTTGTTACGCCGATTTTACTGACCATCTCATTCATCGTGGTGCTGGCCGGCTGGTTTGAATATAAGGACTACGCCCAGCTTGCCATTCCCATCCAGCAGAAACTCTCGGTGCCGCTTATGGTTTTTGGCGTACTCTCCATTCTCGCCATCCTGCTGTTTGCCAAATCCGATCTGTCGATGTTCCTTGCCATTGCCGTTGTCGCCTATGTGGTTGGCGGCGAAGTCCTGAGCAAACAGATATCGGAATCCATTACCGGCAATCACTCGCCCTATGCCGAAACCGCCGGACAACTGGGAACGC
>WFNX01000034.1 GCA_015488375.1 Mariprofundaceae bacterium
CTTCATAGCCATGTTGATCGGCATGCAAATCCAGCATGAACTGCATCAGGGCCCGTTCCAGCCTTGCCGCCGCTCCCCTCAGCACCGTAAACCGACTGCCGGCCAGCGTCGCTCCCGCTTCAAAATCGAGAATACCCAGCTGCTCACCAATCTCGTAATGCGGCGGCACTTCATCCTGACGCGGCTCGCCCCAGCGACGCAGTTCGACATTATCCTCTTCACCATCACCATCCGGCACAGAGTCCAGTGGCGGGTTGGGCACCTCCAGCAAGGCCTGTGCAAATGCGGCTTCCGCCTCCCTGGTTTCGGCTTCCAGTGATTTCACGCGCCGTGAGACTTCGGCCATCCGGGCCAGTTCCTCGTCTGCGCTTTCGCCCCGCCCTTTTTTCATGCCGATGGCCCGGGACACACTGTTACGCTCGGCCTGCAAGCTCTCCAGTTCGCTTTTGAGTTGTCGCTGACGGACATCGAGCTCCGATAGCCGCGCCCATGCACTGCCTTCAGCCGTAACGTCTCCCCCCCGGCGCGCCAGTGCGGCTGCCAGTGCATCGGCATCCTGTCTCAACAGTTTACGATCAATCATACCGCTTCCGTATCGCCTGCATCATCGGCCGCATCATCTTCCTGTTTCTCGGCCACACGCACGGCACCGATCACCCGCTCGTTCGGACCACAGTCAATCAGCTTCACACCCTGCGTATTGCGCCCGATTACCGACACACCGTCCATGCGGATGCGTACCAGGCGTCCTGAATCCGTCATCATCATGACCTGATCCTCATCCAGCACCTGCAATGCCGCGACCATGGCTCCATTGCGGCCACCGGTCTTCAGCGTGAATACGCCCTGACCACCGCGCCGCTGCACATTATATTCCTCAACGGCCGTACGTTTACCGAAACCGTTTTCGGACACCGCCAGCAGGGAGGCCCGTTCGGCCACCAGCGTCATTGAAATCACCTGATCGCCTGCCGGCAGGCGCATGCCGGTCACGCCGCGTGTGGCACGGCCCATTGGCCGCACATCCGTTTCCGGGAAGCGAATGCATTTACCACCACTGGAAGCCAGCATGATATCCTGCTCGCCATTGGAGATGCGCACGGAAATCAGATCATCATCCTCATCGATATTGATGGCGATAATCCCGTTGGCGCGGATATTCCTGAAATCGGACAGACGCGTCTTTTTCACCACGCCCTTCTTGGTGGCCATGACAACATAATGATCATCATCGAACTCGCGCATGGCCAGCGTGGCCGAAATCCGTTCGTCTTTCTCCACCGGCAACAGATTCACCATGGCCTTGCCGCGCGTTGCACGTCCGGCCTGCGGAATCTCATAAACCTTCTTGCGGAAGACGCGGCCGCGATCAGAGAAAAACAACAGATAATCATGCGTCGAGGCGACCATCAACTGGGCCACAAAATCTTCATCTTTCGTGGTCATGGCCGTCTTGCCCTTGCCGCCGCGACGCTGCGCACGATACAGGGAAACGGCATTACGCTTGATATAACCCTCATTGGAAATGGTTACAACCATATCCTCTTCAGTGATCAGGTCCTCGACATTCAGCTCCGCCGTTTCATCAACAATCTGCGTACGACGTTCATCCGCGTAACGATCCCGCACCGCTTCCAATTCCTCAACGATCACCTGCATCAGCAGCTTCTCATCAGCCAGAATGGCCTTCAGCCGTGCGATCACAGCCTGAACCTCTTCATATTCGGCCTTGATCTTGTCGCGCTCCAGGCCGGTCAGACGCTGCAGACGCATGTCCAGAATGGCCTGCGCCTGTTTCTCGGACAGCCCGAAGCGTTCCATCAATCCCGCTTTCGCTTCCGGCGGGGTCCGGCTTGCACGGATCAGCTTGACGATTTCATCAATATGATCGAGCGCAATCAGCAGGCCTTCCAGAATATGTGCCCGCGCCTCGGCCCTGGCCAGTTCAAACAGGCAGCGCCGGGTAACCACCTGGCGACGATGATCGATAAAGTGCAGCAACAATTCGCGCACGCCGCAAAGCTTGGGCTGCCCGTCAACCAGCGACAGCAGATTACAGCCGAAATTACACTGCAACTGCGTATGCTTGTAGAGGTTGTTCAGAATCACTTCCGGAATCTCGCCACGCTTGAGCTCGATGACGATACGCATACCTTCCCGATCCGATTCATCGCGCAGGTCGGAAATTCCTTCAATTTTCTTGTCGCGTACCAGTGCGGCGATATTCTCAATCAATGTCGCCTTGTTAACCTGATAGGGCAATTCGGTAATCACCAGTGCCTCGCGTTTGGTGCGCGGATGGATCTCCACCAGCGCCTTGGCTCGCATGGTGACCGAGCCCCGCCCGGTCAGAAACGCATCGCGCATACCCTTGCGCCCGTAAATAAAGCCCCCGGTAGGAAAGTCGGGGCCGGGCATGATTTGCATCAGCGTTTCATCATCGACATCCGGCATCTCGATAAGCTTGATCGCCGCATTAATCGCCTCACCCAGATTATGCGGCGGAATATTGGTGGCCATGCCCACCGCAATACCCTGCGAACCATTGACCAGAAGATTGGGGTACTTTGCCGGCAAAACCCGTGGTTCATTCAGCGATTCATCATAATTGGGAATAAAATCAACGGTATCCTTGTCGATATCGGCCATCAGCTCACCGGCCAGGCGACTCATGCGAGCTTCGGTATAACGCATGGCTGCCGGGGAATCACCATCGACCGAGCCGAAGTTCCCCTGCCCGTCCACCAGAACATGACGCATGCTCCACGGCTGGGCCATACGTACCAGCGCATCGTAAACGGCCGAATCTCCATGCGGATGATATTTACCAATCACATCACCGACCACGCGCGCCGACTTCTTGAACGGCTTGTCGTAAGTGCAACCGAGATCCTGCATGGCATACAAAATACGTCGATGCACCGGCTTCAGACCATCCCGTGCATCCGGCAAGGCACGGCCGATAATGACACTCATGGCATAATCGAGATAGGAATTTTTCATTTCCTCCTCGATCAGTACGGGTACGGCAGGATTAAGAATTTCGTCCATCGGTTTCCTCACATTAAAATGGTGCCCTCGACAGGATTCGAACCTGTGGCCTACCGCTTAGGAGGCGGTCGCTCTATCCAGCTGAGCTACGAGGGCGTCAAAACGGAACGGGATAATAGCGTCTGTGAATCAGCTCTGCATCATCCATTCCGCCCGATCATATCAGCTCAGCCAGCGTAATGAATCATACTATGTACGGGCACGTCCTGCAGCTTTTCTCTGCCCTGCAGAAAATCCAGCTCAATCAGGAATACGCAGGAGCTGATTTCCGCCCCCAGCCTGCGTACCAGTTGCACGGTCGAGGCCGCCGTGCCGCCGGTGGCCAGCAAGTCATCCACAATCACGGCGCGATGGCCGGCAGCCAGCGCATCACGGTGAATTTCCAGCACATCCATGCCGTATTCCAGTTCATACTCGATCGCATGAACCCGGCCGGGCAACTTGCCGGGCTTGCGCACCGGCACAAACCCCACCCCCATCTGCTGCGCCAGCGCCGCTCCGAAAATAAAGCCGCGCGACTCGATACCGACGACCGCATCCACACCGGATTCCACAAAACACGCCATTTGTGAAATCGCCGCCGCAAACGCATCACCATCGGCCAGCAACGGGGTTACATCCTTGAAGTTGATGCCCGGCTTGGGGAAATCGGGAATTTCCCGTATATAATCTGCCAGATTCACTGCCGTTGTTGTCATTACAAAATTTCCTCCACACTGATTCGTTCCTTCTCCGCCACAGCCCGCAGTTTCTTCAGCGCAGTCATCTGAATCTGGCGAATACGCTCGCGTGTTACCCCCAGGTGCTGACCAATGGCTTCCAGCGTCCACGGTTCATGCACATCGCCCAGGCCGAAACGCAAGCGCACCACATCTTTCTCCTTGGCGGTCAGCCGCTCCAGCCACAGCCCGATGAGGCGATCACGATGCGCATTGCCCAGCGTGACTTCCGGCTCAACGACGCTCTCATCCTCGGTGACATCATACAGCGTAAAACTTCCCTCCTCGTCCTGCAGTCCCTCATCGGCACTGTCCGTCGGCAAGGCCGCTGCCAGCAAGGTACGCACCCTGTCCTGACTAATCCCTGCCGACTCGGCAATTTCCATTTCTGTCGGTTCACGATTCAGTTCCGCGCGCAATCGACTGGCATGATAAAGCAGGCTGTTTAATTCCTTGCCGATATGAACCGGCAAGCGAATCGTGCGCGACTGATTCATGATCGCCCGCTCCACTGCCTGACGAATCCACCAGGTGGCATAGGTTGAGAAACGACAGCCATGGGCATGATCGAATTTCTCCACCGCATGCATCAGTCCCAGATTACCCTCTTCGATGAGGTCTTCCAATGGCAATCCGCGGTACATATAGCGACGCGCAATTTTCACCACCAGGCGAAGATTGGCACTGATCATGCGCTGCCGGGCAGCCTCATCGCCGGCGAGAATCTGCTTCGCCAGCTCAACCTCTTCTTCGCCCGTCAGCAATTCATGCTGCGAAATATCCCGCATATAAATCGTCATCGGATCCGAACTTATACGCCTGGACATGCAATACTCCCCAGTGTACTCGCCATAGCCTGAGAATATCTCACCGTGCCGGTAAATAGGCAAGCGGATCAACCGCGGTGGATCCGCGCCGAACCTCAAAATGCAGATGCGCCCCCGTAGCCCGACCGCTGTGTCCGACACGGGCAATCACCGCGCCCTGCTTCACATGCTGCCCCTTGCTGACAAGATTACGCTGATTATGCGCATAGGCGGTAAATATATTATTGGCATGCCTGATAATCACCATACGCCCGTAGCCGCTTAAACGCTGATCAGCATAAACCACCTCACCGCTCGCTGCGGCATGAACGGCCGTTCCCTCTCTGGCGGCGATATCAATGCCATCATGCATACGCGAGCCCCGCTTGCCGAAGCGGCTGGTTACCTTGCCATGCAGCGGCCAGATCAAACGCGTCGATGTTGTCAGCGCCCGATGCTTTCCGGGAGGTGCGTGCCTGTTTGTATGGTGTGCCGATTTACTGGTCGCAACACCGGGGAGACGTCGGGAATAGGTCGCCGTACCGGCCAGCGAGAGATGCTGGCCGACATAAATGCGATAGGGATAGCGAATATGATTTCGCCGGGCCAAGGCATGATAATCGACACCGAAACGTTTACCGATACTGTACAGCGTATCACCGGCGCGAACGACATAAACCGATGCATGGGCATGCGTTTTTTTTGCCTGATGCGGAACTTCCGTGCGATGGCAGGCAGCAGAGACCAGCAGCAACAGCAACACAAGGCATCGCATCACCACAGCCACAAAGCAACAAAGCCGCCGACGACCAGCACGGTCACCAGCAACGTAATCCATTCGAAATACTGCTCAACCCATAACCTCAGCGTTGCCCCACCCCATTTCAGCAGCATGCCTTCAAGATAAAAACGGGCGCCTCGCGACAGCAGGGCAGCCAGCAGAAAACCGGGGAAAAACATGCCGAATGCACCGGCCGCAATGGTGATAACCTTGAAAGGAATGGGAGAAAACCCCGCAATCAGCACAAGTGCCAGACCCCATTCCACGAACAGCTGCTGCACATGCTCAAACTGTGCCATGGCACCATAAAATTCGAGCAGCGGCTGAGCTACATTATTGAATAATAACAAGCCGATAAGATAACCCAGCATAGCGCCCAGCACGGAGCCTGATGTCGCCAGCGCGGCAAAACGCAGGGCCAGATCCGGCCGGCCAAGCGCCAGCGCAATCAGCAACAGATCCGGTGGCACGGGAAAGACGCTGGCTTCGATAACGGCAATAAAAAACAGCGCCCATTGCGCCTGTGGATGATCCGCCCAGGACAGGGTCCAGTGATAACATCGCCGCAGCGTCTGCATGCCGGGCAACCGCTGCGTCAACGTGCTAATGATGATTGACCCCCTGCAGCAGCGGCACAAACGTACAGGCTTCGAAATATTCCTCATCAAAGCCACCGTCAGCACGCTTTTTCCGGCGCACCAGCCGATGCACGCTACCCTGCCCTTCAGGCATGACCAGATAACCGCCGACATTCAGTTGTTCCATCCAGCAATCGGAAGCAAAGCCGCCGGCCGTCACCAGAATCGCATCAAACGGCGCATATTCCGGCCAGCCCAGCAAGCCGTCTCCGCATTTCAGCATAACATTGGCATGACGGGCCTGACGCAGGTTGCGACGCGCCTTCTCATGCAGGCTCTGAATCCGTTCAATGCTGTAGACACGACGACACAGGCGCGATAATACGGCCGTCTGATAACCGCAGCCGGTACCGATTTCCAGAACCTTCTCATGTCCTTTGAGTTCAAGCAGCTGGGTCATGCGAGCCACCATATAGGGCTGGGAAATCGTCTGCCCTTCACCGATGGGAAGGGCAGAATCCTGATAGGCGCGACTGACCAGCGGCGGATCGACAAACAAGTGTCTGGGCACCGAGGCCATGGCCTCAAGCACACGCGGATCATTAATCCCTCTGGGCTTTAGCTGCGTGGCCACCATACGCTGCCTGGGTCGTTCAAAAAACTGGCCGTTGCGATACGGCATCAGCGTATCCCGCCGGCCAGAAAAAAATGGTCGGGACGAGAGGATTCGAACCTCCGACCACCAGACCCCCAGTCTGGTGCGCTACCAGGCTGCGCTACGCCCCGAAACATGCGATGAATATTAGAAAAAAGCGCTGCTGAAGTCTACGAATCAATCACTGAGCAGCTTCAGTACATCTGCCAGTTCCTGTCGCACCTGAACCAGCGAGGTACGGGCATCCGGCTTTTCCAGAATCTTTTCCAGATTACCGCTCATCAGCACCTTCTTGGCACCACGAATCGTAAAATTCAGATGATACAGCAAGTGTTTAATATGCAGGATGGAATGCACATCTTTCTTGCGATAAAACCGCCGGTTGCCGCCTTTCTTGACCGGATTGATGGTGCGAAACTCACTTTCCCAGTAACGCAGCACATGCGGTTCGACATCACAGATCTCACTGACTTCGCGGATAGAAAAGAACAGTTTGTCCGGCAACTCCGGTAATTTGAATTCCTGCCGGGAAAGTGATGAAAGCTGTGACATCAGCCGCGACCCTCATTCAGTTTCTCTTTCAGCAGCGGGCTGGCCCGGAAGGTGACCACATGACGGGAGGTAATCATGATGCCTTCGCCCGTCTTCGGATTGCGCCCGCGACGTTCGCGCTTGCTGCGCACAATAAAGTGTCCGAAACCCGACAACTTGACATCCTCATGCGATTCCAGCGCCATCCGTATCCGTTCCAGAATCGACTCGACCAGCTCTGCCGATTCCTTTTTGGACAATCCGACCTTCTCATGCACGATATTTGCAATTTCGGCTTTAGTCACCCTTCCTGCCCCTGCTCAAGAATTGACGCGTTGATTCCTGCAACACGTAAGGAGATTAGCAGAAGTCTATGTTTTGTCAAAGTCTTCACCAAGAACTCCGTGCTGCAGGCGTAGCAAACGGTCACAGCTGGCCGCCAACGCCATACTGTGCGTCACCATAACCACGGAGGTTCCTTCATTGCTGCACAGCTCACGAAAAAGCCCGAACACTTCTGCGGCCGTGTCTTCATCAAGGTTTCCTGTCGGTTCATCAGCCAGCACCAGCTTCGGTGCAGTCGCTACTGCCCGGGCCACTGCCACGCGCTGGGCTTCACCACCGGAGAGCCTGGCCGGAATATGCCGTATACGCGCCTCCATATGCAGGCGTTGCAGCAGATCAACTGCACGTAATTCGGCATCAGCGGGCGAGTCCCCGCGCACCAGCAACGGCAGCATCACATTTTCCAGGGCGGTCAGTTCGGGGATCAGATGATGCGCCTGATAGACAAAACCGATCTTGCGATTACGCAGCCATGCCTGACGACTGGGCGATAAATCAAAAATATTTTCGCCATCCAGCATCACCGTGCCACGGTCCGCCTGTTCCAGCGTGCCGATGGTCTGCAACATCGTGCTTTTGCCGCTGCCGGATTCACCAACCACGGCAAGAAATTCACCGGCAGTCAGCGAAAAACACACATCACGCAACACCGTCAATATGCCGCCAGGAGCTGCAAACGACTTGGCCAGATGCTCTACACGCAGCAATTCCGTCATCACTCATACCTCAGCGCATCAGCCGGTGGAACACTGGCGGCCCGCCATGCCGGATAAAACGTCGCGGCCAAGCCCATTACCAGGCTGGCCAGCACCACCATCAGTACATAACCCGGTTCAATAACCGAAGGAATATGATCAATAAAATAGACATCGCTGGACAAAAACCTGATACCGGTCAGATGTTCGATCCACATCAGAAGAACATCCAGTTTCCAGGCCAGCAGCAGCCCCAGCAAAGTGCCGATCAGGGTGCCAAAGCCGCTGAGTAATCCTCCCATAAGCATAAACACACGCATCACCGATGCATGCGTCACACCAATCGTTTTCAGCACGGCGATTTCCTTGCGCCGCTCCATCACCACCATGACCAGCGAAGAAACCATATTGAACACGGCAACCAGCACGATCAGCGACAGAATCACCCCCATGGCCAGACGCTCGGTTTTCAATGCACGAAAAAATGACTGATGTCGATGCTGCCAATCCATCACCCAGCTACCGACAGGCAACTGCTCACGAATCCGTGCGGCAATCACCGGGGCCCGGTCGCGCTCATCCACAAACACCTCAATGCCGGTCACGGCCTCTCCCATACGATTCAGACGCTGTACCGCAGCGATGTTCGTCAGCACCCAGCCCACATCATATTCATAAAAACCGGAATCGAAGATACCGACAACATCAAACACCCGCATGCGCGGCACGGCACCGGCCGGCCCCACGCCTGCGGCCGGTGACATCAGCTGGATGCGGCTGCCCAGCCTGAGCCCCATCTTCCGTGCCAGATCCTTGCCAATGACAATCTCAAAAGCCCCATTCCCGTTAAGGAAACGACCTTCAATCAGATGTCGTGCCAGATCCTTTTCCTGATCCGCCTGCACTCCCTTGAGCAGGGCGCCTCTGGCCATCGAGCCATAGGATAACAACACCTGACTTTGCACATAGGGTGCAGCCCGCTCGACACCCGGCATGGCCCGAATCCGTGTCAGCCACTGCGGCCAGGCCTGCACCCGGTCGCCGGGCCCCTGCACATCAATATGCGATGAAAAACCAAGGATCTTGTCACGAATCTCTACTGCGGCTCCGTTCATCACCGACAGCACGACAATCAGCGTCATCACACCGATGGCAATTCCAATTGCAGAACTCCAGCCCACCAGCGATACAAATCGTTCATCACGCCGTGAACGCAGATAACGGCGTGCCAGCATGGTTTCATAGGGCAGGAACAACGCCATGCGCTTCAGGCTCGCACCGGAAAAAAAATATCGAACAGCCTCATGTCAGATAACGCAAATACAGATACACATGCGCCACAACAATCGACAGCAACATCAGGCCAAACGCATGTCTGGCAAAGGTTAGAAATGCAATGGGATGACCGGCACGCTGGGCAAAACCGGCCACGATGAGATTGGCGGACGCACCGATCAGCGAACCATTCCCGCCCAGACAGGCCCCCAATGCCAGCGCCCACCATAACGGGACAATCATCTCATCCCCGCCAAAACTTGGCGCCATGCCCTGAATCAGGGGAATCATCGTCGCCACGAACGGAATATTGTCAATCAATGCCGAGGCAATGGCGGAAATCCATAAAATCGCCGCCGCCGTAGCATTAAAATCGCCACCCGTCATTTCCAGTGTACGTTCGGCCATCCAGCTAATCGCACCTGTATGCTCCACGCCGGTAACGATAATAAACAGACCGACAAAAAAGAAAATGGTCGTCCACTCCACCTCGGCCATGACCCCTTCATAGGCATGGTCCTTGTCCTCCAGCGGTTGCCCCCAGGTCTGCAGCAGCAGCAACAGCCCCGCGCCGGTCATGGCAATCGTCGCCGGCTCCAGATGAAACTGATGTGCAACAGTAAAGCCGACAATCACTGAAAACAGCACCAGCATGCTTTTTTTCAGCAATATCACATCCTTGATTGCATCACGCTCATTGAATTCCATGATCAGCCGGCGATGCTCGTCGCTGGCCTGTAAATCAGCCCTGAACATCCACCATATCAGGCCCATGAGCAGCAGAAAAATCACCGGGATAATCGGCGCCAGATTCAGCAGAAAATCATAAAAGCTCAGATGTGCCTGCGAACCGATCATGATATTCGGAGGGTCACCGATCAGTGTGGCCGTACCTCCGATATTCGAGGCCAGAATCTCGGCAAACAGGTAGGGATAAGGACGCACCCCCAGCGCATCGGTAATCAGCAAGGTAACCGGCGCGATCAGTAATACCGTTGTCACATTGTCCAGAAAGGCGGAAAAGACCGCCGTCACCGTAGCCAGCATGAAAATCACGCCAACCGGATGCCCCCTGACCAGCTTGGCCGACCAGATCGCAACATACTGGAACACGCCGGTTTTCTGGCTGATCGCGACAATCACCATCATCCCGGTCAACAGGCCGATCGTATTGAAGTCCACACCGGCAATCGCCTGTTGCTGTGTTAACACACCGGATAAAATCATCAGGCCGGCACCCAGTATCGACAACACCGCGCGGTTGAATTTCTCCATCATCACCACGGCATAGACGCACAGCAAAATACTGACGGCCAGCCACAGCGGGTCGAGCCCGAACACTACATGTGCTGATGCCGGCTCATGCATCAGGTGCAGTGTCTCCGACCTCATTGAGGACATTGAGGATATCGCCGGCAGAAATAATCCCCAGCAGATGCTTCGCCTCATCCGTAACCAGGGCGAATTCATGCTTGCCGTAATGAATCAGCGCCGAGGTCACGGCAAACAATGAATCTTCCGGCCGCACCATAAGCGGATCCCGATCCATCACATCAGCAACAGGGCGGCAGACAAGCTCTGCATAATGACTGCTCAGCAGCCCCATATCCGGCGCATAGGACACCGAATCCAGATCGCCATCGACGATATAGCGCGGCATGATCTTTTCCATGACCGTAAATGTTGAAATCACGCCCACAACACACTCGTTATCATCCAGCACCGGCAACATGCGCAGGCGCTCCACGCGCATCAGCGCCAGCACATCGCGAATGGTTTCGCCGACATGCGCTGACTGAACATCCCTGTTCATGATTTTTCTGGCAATCATGTTCCCTCCTGCCGGGTTACGCGCAGCCTATTCCGGACGCATGTGCGGAAACAGCAGCACGTCCCGAATCGAATGCAAACCGGTAAACATCATCACCAGCCGGTCCACACCGATACCAACCCCGGCAGCCGGCGGCATGCCGTATTCCAGCGCACGCAAATAATCTTCATCCAGCGGCGCTGCTTCCAGATCGCCGGCCGCCTTGGCCTGCTGCTGTTGCACAAAACGCTGCCGCTGATCATCCGGATCGTTCAGTTCGGAAAAACCGTTGGCGATTTCCTTGCCGCCAATAAACAGCTCAAAGCGATCCGTCACATTCGGATCGTCTTCATTCCGTCGAGCCAGTGGGGAAATATCCACCGGATAATGCGTCACGAATGTCGGTTGCTGCAATTCAGGCTCGCACAACTCCTCGAACAGCGCCGCCAGATAATGCCCCGCCTTCCAGGTGATCAGCGGTTTGAAGTCCGGAATTTCCTGCAGGCACACGGTCGCCAGCAACGCCTTGTCCGTGGCATGGCCACGCAGATCAGGGCGTTTTTCAAATACGGCCTCATCCAGGCGGATGCGCCGGAATGGCTGATCCAGCTGCACCGTCACGCCATCCCAGTCAACCGTCGCGATGCCCAGACCATCGGCAATGCCGCGAATAATCGCTTCGGTCTGATCCATGGCATCCACGACATCGGCATATGCCTGGTAAAATTCGACCATGGTAAATTCCGGATTATGCGTGGCATCCAGCCCTTCATTACGGAAATTGCGATTAATCTCAAATACGCGCTCGAACCCGCCGACCAGCAGACGCTTCAGATACAGTTCCGGGGCAATGCGCAGAAACAAATCCATATCCAGCGCATTATGGTGGGTCACAAACGGCCGCGCCGCCGCGCCGCCCGGCTGCGTTTGCAGCATCGGCGTTTCCACTTCAATGAAGCCTCGGGACTCCAGGGCCTGACGCAGCAGGGTGATAATACGTGAACGGGTGCGAAATACCTGCCGTGACTGTTCGGACACCATCAGATCGACATAGCGCTGACGATAACGGGTTTCCTTATCCGCCAGGCCATGCCA
>WFNX01000035.1 GCA_015488375.1 Mariprofundaceae bacterium
AGGATAATGCGCCGAGGGTGCTTGCCACGGTGATTGTGGCAGGTTTCTTCGCCACGCTGTACGTCATTGCGTTTGTGCCGTTGCCGGATGGTGCACAGCAGCCGGTGAACATCCTGCTTGGTGCGCTGACGGCGATGCTCACGCAGGTCGGAAATTATTATTTCGGATCGTCGCGCGGATCGGAGCGGAAGAACGACATGATACATGCGGCCCTGGTGAAATGAACTGGCAGCGTATTGCGGCCATTGCCTCTTTACTATCTGTTCTGGCCGGCAGTGGCTGGTGGTTCGTGAACAATGTGGTGTTTGCTGAGGTTTTTGAGCGGTTTCAGGTTCAGGAAACAATCCGCTGGCTGTTTTATGACGAGGATCGTTTGTGGCGGGAGTATCAGGAGCTAAAGCAAATGCAGCAGACTCCAATGGTGCGGAAGCGCATGGCGGATATTGAACTGCGGCTGCAACGTGTGCGCAGCGAGATCCAGGCCTTGCGCCGAAAATAACCGGTTGTTGTACCCTTCCGGCATCCGGGAAAACGCGCTGACGGCGATTTTACGCGTTCGTTTTTTTGTCGGGTGTGAGTGAATCAAGATAATCTGCCCATTCTTGCATCATGGCCCGGCGATCATCCATATGTTCAGCCCGAGCATAGGCTGCGACAACTTTTGATTGTTCCTGGTGAGCGAGCTGACGCTCGATGATCTCTGGCCGCCATCCATGTTCGGCGAGCAGCGAACGGGCCATGGCGCGGAATCCGTGGGCGACATGCTGGTCCTTACCAACGCCCATGCGGCGCAAGGCGGAATTAAGCGTGTTGTCCGACAGTGGCTTGCGCGGATCACGGATGCCAGGGAAGACAAGCACGCAATGCCCGGATATTGCGCGTTGCGTATCGAGGATCTGCAGTGCCTGGCGTGAGAGCGGCACGATATGGCTGCCGCGCCCGCGCATTTTCATGCGTGCATCCGGAATGCGCCATTCATGGCGGTTCATATCGAATTCGTCCCATGCAGCATGACGCAGTTCGCCTGGCCGGACGAACGTATAGGCCAGCAGCATGAGCGCATGGCGGATGGTATGATGTCCATGATAGGTCATGATGGCGTCCAGCATGCAGCCGATTGCGGCAGGGTCGAGGAGTGCCGGCATATGCCTGGCCGGCGGCTGACGGATGGCGCCACGGAGCGCTGGTGTCGGGTCGCTTTCGCAGCGGCCGGTAGCGATGGCGTAACGCAGGATCTGGCCGATCAGCGAGCGGCACCGATGTGCCGTTGTCGGCGTTCCGCGCGCATCGATATGCTCCAGTACGCGAAGGATGTCCGATGCGCGGATCTCCGCCACCGGAATATCGCCGAGTCGCGGCAGGATATGCTGAGCCAGACGTGATCGATTCTGCTCAACCGTCGTTGCAGCGCGATCGATGGCCTCTCGTTGCAGCCATTCATCGGCGATAGCCCGGAATGTCGTGCCTGCGTCTATCCTCCGCGCCACCGCCGGGTCGCGCCCGTCTCGCAATATCTTTCTTGCGAGGTTGCGCTGGTTGCGCGCCTCAGCAAGTGACACTTCCGGATATACGCCGATGGCCAGTGTTTTCTGTTTGCCTCCGTAGCGGTAATTCATGCGCCAGTAGCGCCCGCCGGCGTATGTCACCAGCAGATATAAACCACGCTCATCCGAGATCTTGATCTGGCGCTTCCCGTCCGGGCACCTGGCACGCCGGCACTTCGCATCACTAAGCATTGGTGCCACCATTGATGGTATCTGCCCATCGTATTGATGGTATCTCCCACCCTGATACCATCACAGATACCAACACCCGCACCGCATTGCATTGCATGACATCGCACAGCATCGCACATTTCATGCGCTGCATTGTGCATGCATAAGGTCCAGAATTGCAAGCAATAACGCGCACATGCGCACTATATCGCACTGCATGGCATTACATCGCACAACTGATTATTTTTATTTATTGGAGGCAGGGGCGGGAATCGAACCCGCGATAAAGGTTTTGCAGACCTCTGCCTTACCACTTGGCCACCCTGCCGGCGTGTTCAGAATCAAAAAAGGGCCCTGGCGGGCCCTGAACTGGAGCGGGTAACCGGTCTCGAACCGGTGACCTCAACCTTGGCAAGGTTGCGCTCTACCAACTGAGCTATACCCGCTGAACGGGGCGAATCATGCCAATCGTTCGCAGGCTGTCAAGCCTTGTTGTGCGATCATTTTGGTTTCGCTTGGTTCGCCAAACGGGTAATCTGCGTGTAAGCGTTTGTGAGCCGGGGAAGGAGGGTACATTGACTGAACAGGAAACACGAAAAATCTATATTCTGGATACCAATGTCCTGATTCATGATCCGAGTGCCCTGCAGCATTTCGATGAACATGATGTGGTTTTGCCCATCGTTGTGCTGGAGGAAATGGACAAGGTTAAGCGCGGCTTTGATGAGCTGGCACGTAATGTGCGCGAAGTTTCACGGCAGCTGGATGAATTGAGCGAAAGCTGTGATAACCTGGAAAAAGGCTGCCCCTTGCCCGGTGGCGGTTGTCTGTTTTTTGAGATGAGCCAGCATTCACTGGATCTGCTGCCGTCTCCGCTGGCCAGGGATTCCGGCGATAACCGTATTCTGGCCGTGACCATGTCCATGAAGCAGCAGAATCCGGAGCGGGATGTCATCCTCGTTTCCAAGGATATCAACCTGCGCGTCAAGGCGCGCGCTGTCGGACTGGTGGCGGAAGACTATCGCTCGGATCGGGTGGTTGATGATTTATCGGTGATTCCCAGCGGCAAGGTGCGTCTGACTGAGGAACAATGGGAGGCCATGGCCGGGGATATGCAGATCCTGGAACATGATCATGGCAACCATTATGTCGTGTGCTGGCCGGAAGCGCTGGAGCTGCCGTTGATGAACAGCTTTGTCGTGTTGCCGGGCCACAGGGAAGTGGCCATGCGCGTTACCCAAATTGTCGATGGGCGACATGTTCACTTGCACGACATCTATTCCTATCGTCATGAGCGTCATGCGGTCTGGGGGGTGCAGGCACGTAACTTTGAGCAGAATCTGGCCATGAATCTGCTGATGGATGCCGATCTGGATCTGGTGGCCATGATGGGGCGCGCCGGTTCAGGCAAGACTCTGCTGGCACTGGCCTGTGGCCTGCAGCAGACGCTGGAGACGGGCATTTACGACAAGATTCTGGTCACGCGCGCGACGGTACCGATGGGGCAGGATATCGGTTATCTGCCGGGGACGGAAAAGGAGAAGATGGAACCGTGGATGGGAGCGATTACGGATAATCTGAAATATCTTCTCGGTGATGATTTTGACAGTCTGCAGGCTGCCCTGGGACAACATCGTATCGAGATTGCCGCGCTTTCCTATGCGCGAGGTCGTACATTCACCAAAACCTGGCTGATTGTCGATGAGGCACAAAATCTGACACCGCACCAGATGAAAACGATTGTGACCCGTATGGGCGAGGATTCGAAAATCATCATCCTGGGCAATAATTCGCAGATCGATACACCGTATCTTACGGCGCACACCAATGGCCTGACGCATGTGGCCACGCAGTTTGCCAACTGGGAGCATAGTGGCCTGATTGCCCTGAAAGCCAGTGAACGTTCACGTCTGGCTGCGCGGGCTGCCGAGGTGCTATGAGCTGAATCCGGGGCGACTCACGCCACCGCTGTGCCTTTATCCGTGTGCTGCCGGCCAGCGGGCTGCCGAGTCCACAAACTGCCACCATGGCTCGTCGGGGCGTTGATATTCCCGTAATTGTTGCTCCAGCACCGACAGATCGGCTTCGGAAACATCCTGTCCGCATTGTTGTCTGCGACGGATATTGTCGCGCAGCATATGTTCGGGAATATCCAGCCAGTAAGCGTGGAGAGGTACGCCGCATGTCTGCGCCAGTTGTTGTATCTGCCGGCGTGAATCGATGTGCAGGAATGTGGCGTCGAGAATAACGGGGAAACCGGCATGCAGTGCATCCCGGGCAGCCTGAAACATGGCGTCATAAGTGCGTAGATGCATTTCGCGACCATAGCGTTCGAGATCGGGCGCTTCGGCAGCCAGGCGCATGCGCGTGGCATCGGAGCGAATCACAATGGCCCGTTCCCGGCCGCATCCCAGCAGAGCCAGATGACTTTTTCCGCTGCCGGACAAGCCGCCGATGACGAACAGTTTGGGGGAAGGCATGTGCATATACGTTTCGGCCAGGGAGAAAAACAGCCCTGCCTGCTGCCATGCGCGTTGTTTGTCGCGCTGTTCATCGGCCAGGATGCAGGCGACCTTGCCGCGCACACAGGCTCGGTAGTACAAGAACAACGGTAGTACGTTCAGCCCTGCGTAATCACCGCAATGTTCCAGATAGCGGGAGAGAAAGCGAAAGCCGAGCTCGGGTCGCTGATTGGCATCGCAGTCCATGAGCAGAAATGCCGTGTCATTAAGGACATCGATTTCGCGCAAGGCATTATTGAATTCGATGCAGTCGAACGGGACGGGGTGCCCCTGAATCAGGGCGATATTGCGCAAGTGCAGGTCGCCATGGCAGTCGCGAACGAAGCCCTGCTGCTGTCGTTGTTCGAGCAGAGGCTGGCAGCGCTGAAATTCATCACGACAAAACGCATGCAGGCGTTCATATTGCTGTCGGTTCAGGGCAGCGGGAATATGCTGCGCTGCGGTTTCAAGGTTGGCCTGCATATGTTGCCACAGGGCGTCACCCGCCCGGGATTGACGGATGATGCGTGCGCCGGCATGGAAGCGTGCAATATCCTGCGCCAGCACATCCATCCAGCGCGCATCGAAAGTATTCTTCTGCACCTGCTCGATGAGCAGATGGTTGAATTGTCGCATTTTCAGGCAGTAATCCACGACATTTGTTGCAACGCCGATGCGAAATCCTGTCTGCCCGCGGCCGACTGGCAGTACTTCAAGATAGAGTCCGGCGGCAAAGCGTCGGTTCAGTTCCAGTTCACGAAGGCAGAAATGCTTTCGTTTGGCCAGCGTGGAAAAATCAAGAAAGCCGAGATCAAGAGGTTTCTTGATTTTATAGGCATAGGCTCCGGTCAGAATAACCCAGGAAATATGCGTTTCCAGCAAACGGATATCCGTTGCCGGATGGGGGTAGGTGGCCGGGTTAAGCAGAGCCCGGATATGTTCAGGCAGGATCATGGCCGAATGCTGTTCGGGCGCCTGCAAAAGACGGCGCCCGGACAAATGGTTTCGCGGATAAGTTTATGCGAGTTTAATGAACATGCCCCGGTTAATATCACCGATGCTGACCATGCCCACCAGTTCATCATTTTCCACAACGGGAATTCGACGCAGATTCTTCAGGCCCATGTAGGAGGCGGCTTTCAGCACCGGCATATCCGGATAGACAGTCATCGGATTGGGTGTCATGACTTCGCGTACCTTCATGCATAATACGCGCTTGTAGTTCTCCTCCATCTCTTCGAAATCGCGAGCGGTCTTGGCATCGTGCACATATTCGCCGAAATTGGGATACAATGGCAGCATGGTATCGCGGATGGTAATAATACCGACCAGTTTGCCTTCATCATCCACAACGGGCAGTGAGCCACAGCGCCGCATTACCATTTTCTGCACGGCTGAACGCAACGTGTCTGCAGGCGAGCAAGTAAGAACTCCGTGGGTCATGACTTCAGAAACTTTCATCTTTCCTCCTTGAACATCGCATCATGTGCGATTACCCGATGATTAAGCCGTAGCATATCATGCCGACTTTCTTTTGCATGGATTTTATATCGTATCTTTGCACTCTAAATCATGCGTTGCTGATGGCCTGTTTTTATGAATCATACCCATGATGGGAAACTCTGAGGTCAAAGCGCAATGGGTGGAAGTGGCTGTATTTGCGCCACTGCCCGGTCGATTCAGTTATCGCTGGCCGGCTGAACTGGGAGAGGCATGTGAGGGTATTCGTGTGCGCGTGCCGTTCGGGCGGGGGCAGCGGGAAGGTATGGTGTGTGCCGTATCCGGGCAGCCACCATCATCATTGTCCCCATCCGAGATACGAACGGTACATGACCGGCTGGATAGTACTCCGCTGCTGGATAATGTGCGAAGACAATGGCTGGATCGTTTGTGCCGGTATTATCTGGCCCGGGAAGGTGAAGTGCTGGAAATGGCCCTGGCCTGGGCTGTTGCTCGGGATGCCCGGCAATTTCGCTGTACGGATCATGCGGCCTTTCAGGCCGGGTTTCCTGCGCTGGCGGAGGTGTTTCATGGTAAACGGCCATTGTCATGTGCCACGATTGTGCAGCGTTGCAGTGGTCGCTATGCGTATTATCAGCTGAATCAGGCCATTGAGGCCGGGCTTCTGCAGGCGCTGGAGCCTCGGCAGGTGGCGGAAACATCGCGCTCCCAGGCTAGGCAATTGACATTGAATGATGCCCAACAACAGGCCTGCAATGCGTTGCTGGCCGGCAGGGATGCGTTTTCTCCGTTTTTACTCTTTGGTCGTACGGGCTCGGGCAAAACGGAAGTTTATCTGCGTGCCGCCGAAGCCATTGTTCGGGATGGTGGTCAGGTCATGGTGCTGGTGCCGGAAATTTCCCTGACTCCGATGTGGCTTGAGCGTGTCATGCAGCGTTTCTCGTCCGTAGGCATCTGGCATTCCGGACTGGGCAAAAGGGACAAGCTCCGCGTGGTTGAACGACTGGAGCAACTGGATGTGCTGATCGGCACGCGTTCATCCCTGTTTCTGCCCTTGCCGCGGCTGCGCATGATCGTTGTCGATGAAGAGCATGACGCTTCGTTCAAACAGCAGGACGGCATGCGCTATTCGGCACGCGATATGGCGGTATTGCTGGCGCAGCAATTGCATATTCCGATTGTTCTCGGCTCGGCCACACCATCGCAGGAAAGCTGGAGCCGGGTCAGGGAAAAGAAATATACCCTGCTGCAGCTGCCGGAACGGGTTTCCGGCCACAGGCATGCCGTGCCGGAAATTATTGATTTGCGCGGCAGTCATGAGGTTATAGCTCCGGCCCTGCAGCAAGCGCTGCAACAGACGCTGGAAAAAGGTGAACAGTCGATACTGTTTCTTAACCGTCGGGGATTTGCTTCAGGGCTGCAGTGTACGGCCTGTGGTGATGTGGCTGAATGTCCGCATTGCAGCATGCGTCTGACCTTGCATCGGGGTATCCGGCGTCTGTGTTGTCATACCTGTGGTTACGCACGGCCCGTACAGACGGTTTGTGCCCAGTGTGGTGAAGAGGCATTGCTGCCACTGGGCGAGGGTACGGAAAAAGTGGAGACGTGGCTGCGTGAACATTTGCCGGAATATCGCTTTGCCCGCTTTGATCGTGATGCGGTGCGCAGCACTTCGGCCATGGTTGAGGTGCTGGAAACCTTTGCCCGTGGTGAGCTGGATGGTCTGCTGGGCACCCAGATGCTGGTCAAGGGACATCATTTTCCCAATGTGACGCTGGTTGGTGTGATTAATGCCGATCATGGCATGAGTATGCCTGACTTTCGTGCCGGCGAACGCTGGTGGCAGCAGATGGTGCAGGTAATGGGACGCTGCGGTCGCGGTGAGCGGGCGGGCCGAATCCTGATTCAGACGCGCATGCCGGAATCAATATGGTTGTCGCGTTTGATGCATGATGATCAGGAAGCCGTGCTGGATGAGGAACTGGCGTTGCGCAGGCAACTGGCCTTTCCGCCATTTGCCCGCTGGGTTCGTCTGTTACTCTCCGGTCGTCACCGTGAACAGGTCTGGCAGGCGGCAGGTCAACTGGCGGCCCATGTGGCATCGCTGTCCACCTGCCAGATCAGCGGTCCGATGTTTTGTCCCGTTGAGCGCGTGGCCGGAAGGTTCCGTGTGGAAGTGTTGTTGCGGGATGCCACGCGCCAACAACTGCCATGGAAGCTGGCACCGTTACTGGCATCGCTGAAACTGCCTTCTGCCGTTCGCCTGAACGTGGATGTGGACCCGCAGGACATGATGTAGTGCATCCGTTCGGATGCGCTTGTAGCATCACCCGTTTTGGCAGGGAGTGAGTTGATGAACGAGTCAAACATCCGCATTCGCGGTGCGCGGGTTCATAATCTGAAGAATATCTCACTGGATATTCCGCGGAATCAGCTGGTGGTGATTACCGGCGTATCCGGTTCGGGAAAATCGTCACTGGCATTTGATACGCTGTATGCCGAAGGACAACGCCGTTATGTCGAATCGCTGTCGGCTTATGCACGGCAATTTCTCGGCATGATGGAGCGACCGGATGTTGATGCCATTGATGGATTGTCTCCGGCGATATCCATCGAGCAGAAAACAACCAGCCGCAATCCCCGTTCCACTGTTGGCACGATTACCGAGGTGTATGATTATCTGCGCCTGTTGTTTGCGCGTATTGGCCAGCCGTATTGCTATAGTTGTCAAAAGCCGATTCGTTCCCAGCCGGCCAGTATGATTATTCAGCAACTGGAAACCCTGGCAGAAGGCACCAGGGTGCAGTTGCTGGCGCCGATTGCACGCGGGCGCAAGGGCGAATTCCGGCGCGAACTGGAAAAGGCCGGTCAGGATGGTTTCATTCGCGTACGCATTGATGGCCAGGTCTATGCGCTGGAAGATGCTCCGACGCTGGAAAAGAATCTTAAACATCATATCGAACTGGTCGTGGACCGGCTCGTTATTCGTGAGGGAATCCGCACACGCCTGGCCGATTCGGTGGAAACCGGACTGCGTTATGGCGACGGTATGCTGCTTGTGCTGGTCGGGGATGAGGAGATGCTGTTTTCCGAACGTTTTTCGTGTCCGGATTGCAATGTATCCTATCCGGAAATTGAACCGCGCATTTTCTCATTCAATTCGCCTCTGGGTGCCTGCCCGAGCTGTGACGGTATCGGTATCCAGACAGTATTTGATCCTGATCTCGTTATCCCTGATATGTCCCTGTCACTGGCGCAGGGGGCCATACGTCCCTGGGCCGGGCGCGAAACGTTTATGTTCCGGCAAACGCTGGAAGCCGTGGCCGAGCACCTGGGTATCGATATGGATACACCATTTGCCGATCTGGATGAGGAAGTACGCCAGTGCCTGTTGTATGGCACAGGGCGCAGGAAAGTCCGCTTTGTTTATGATATGCCGGGCAACCGGCGGGTGATCGAGCGGCCGTTTGAGGGCGTGATACCACACCTGGACCGGCGCTATCGTGAGGCGAGTTCCGATGATGTTCGGGAAGCGCTGGAGCAGTATATCAACACGATTCCGTGTCCGGCCTGTCAGGGAAGTCGTCTGAATCGGGCCGCACGTCATGTCCGCATTGCCGGTCGATCATTGCCGGAAATTGTGGCGATGCCGCTGCGCGAATGCCGGCAATGGTTTGCCGAACTGAAGCTGAGCGCGGCGCAGCAGGAAATCGCACAACGCTTGCTGGAGGAAATTCAGGCCAGGCTTGGTTTTATGATTGAGGTCGGCCTGGATTATCTGAGTCTGGATCGAACGGCCGGTACATTATCCGGAGGGGAGGCGCAGCGAATTCGCCTGGCCACGCAAATCGGCTCGGCACTGGTCGGCGTGCTTTATATCCTCGATGAACCTTCGATTGGCCTGCATCAACGGGATAATGATCGTTTGCTGGAGACGCTGAAGCGATTGCGCGATCTGGGTAATTCCGTGCTGGTCGTGGAGCATGATGAAGATGCCATTCGCGCAGCGGACTGGATTATCGATATGGGGCCACGAGCCGGGGAGCATGGCGGCGAAATCGTTGCAGAGGGATGCCTGGAGGCAATTATGGCCGCCGACTCGCTGACGGCAGACTATCTGTCCGGGCGCAAGCGAATCACGATTCCGCCCCGTCGCCCCGTGACGGATGATCATGCACGGATCGGAATCAGCGGATGTTGTGAGCATAATCTGCGCAATGTCAGTGTAACTTTTCCGCTGGCGCGTTTCAGTTGCGTTACCGGCGTGTCCGGCTCCGGCAAATCGACGCTGGTGCTGGATACGATGTATCGTGCACTGGCCAAACACAAGGGCCTGAAAACCGAACGTGTGGGTCGTCATGAGGCGCTGATCGGCAGTGATGCCGTGGACAAGATTATCGATATTGATCAGAGCCCGATCGGCCGTACGCCGCGTTCCAATCCGGCAACATATACCGGCGTGTTCACACCGATTCGCGAGTTATTTGCACAGGTGCCTGAAGCGCGTGCACGCGGGTACAAGGCGGGCCGATTCTCCTTCAATGTGAAAGGGGGACGCTGCGAAATGTGTCAGGGCGACGGTATTATCAAGGTGGAAATGCACTTTCTGCCCGATGTCTATGTGCATTGCGAATCATGTCAGGGCAAGCGTTATAATCGTGAAACGCTGGATATCCGCTATCGCGGCAAGACGATTGCCGAGGTGCTGGATATGACCGTGGATGAGGCTGCTGCGTTTTTTGCCGCCATTCCGCAATTGAAGCATCGTCTGGGAACCCTGCAACAGGTTGGCCTGGGCTATATTCGTCTGGGGCAATCGGCGACGACGTTGTCCGGCGGCGAGGCGCAGAGGATCAAGCTGGCGCGCGAGCTTGCCCGGCGCGCGACAGGCGATACCCTGTATATTCTTGATGAACCGACAACAGGGCTGCATTTTGATGATGTGGCTAAATTGCTGGAGGTTCTGCATGCACTTGTAGAGCGCGGTAATACGGTGATTGTGATTGAGCATAATCTTGATGTTATCAAGACAGCGGACTGGATCGTCGATATGGGGCCGGAAGGCGGTGATCGCGGCGGCGAGGTGGTTGTGGCCGGGACACCGGAAACGGTGGCAGCCTGTGCTGACTCATGGACCGGGCGTTATCTGAAAGCCTGTCTGAAATGATTGTATTTGCCGGTCGATGACCCTAGGCTCATCGGCGCTTTTTTGTGGAGGAATGCGATGCTGAATAAGGTGATGTTGATTGGAAATCTCGGGGCCGATCCGGAAACCCGTTATACGCAGGATGGTACGGCTGTATGTAATTTGCGGCTGGCGACAACCGAAAAGTTCAAGAACCGTAACGGCGAGCAGCAGGAGCGAACCGAATGGCATCGTGTTGTGCTGTGGGGGCGACTGGGCGAAATTGCCAATCAGTATCTGAAAAAAGGTTCTCGCGTGTATATCGAGGGCAAGATTGAAACGCGCAAATGGCAGGATCGCGATGGCAATGATCGTTATACAACGGAAATTCGTGCCAGTGAAATGAAAATGCTGGGTGGTGGCGCTCCCCGTGAGGGTGGTGATTTCGGCGGTGGCCAGTCAGCCGCAGATAATTTCCCGACGCATGGCGGCAGCGGAGGGAGCAAGAGCTCTGCCGATCCGTTTGCCGGCGCGGCCGATTTCCCGGATATGCCGGTGGATGACGATATTCCGTTTTGAATCTCTTTCCGCCTGCGAAAGAAAAAGGTTCCTGCCCGCGCAGGAGCCTTTTTTATGGAGCAGGGGCGTTTATCCGATGATATCGCGCAGTAGCTGAAACAACTGGCGGCTGGATTTCGGGGGCTTGTTCTGACGGAATTCCTGTTGCGCATTGCGTATCAGCCGGCGAATCTGGCCGGCATCGGCCTGAGGATATTCATGCATAAAGTCAGTCAGGACATCGGGTCCATCATGAATCAGGCGATCACGCCAGCGTTCGATCTGATGGAACAGGGCGCTGGATTCCGCTTCCTTTCGTTCCAGAGACTCGATGGTTTGTTCCAGTACGGTGGTATCCATTTGGCGTAACAGCTTGCCGATATATTTGGTATGGCGCTTTCTGGCGCCATGCTGTCGCATCTGCGGCAGCTCCAGCAGCGCCTGATGCAGCTCATGCGGAAGTTGCAGGCTGGTCAGCATGTCGTTATCCAGTTCCGCCAGCTTCTTGCCGAGATCAATGAGCGCGCGGGCCTCGCGTTTGAGCTGGCTTTTGTTCGGACGTTCCTTGCCCCAGGCCTCGTCATCATCGGGCAGATAGAAATGATCAGACATGTTCGCGCGTCTTGTGGAACCGGATATCCGGCCACTGTTCCATGATATAGTTCAGCTTCCAGGCGCTGGGGGCCAGCAGGGTCAGGAAACCGTCACTGTCCTCGGCCAGGCTGGCATCGAACTGACGGCGGAAGTCCGCCAGTTTCTTTTCATTCTCGCAACTGACCCAGCGGGCGACCTGAAAATCGGTGGCTACATAGTCGGCATCGACCTTGTATTCGGTTTTCAGCCGCTCCACGGTCACATCGAACTGCAACACGCCCACGGCGCCGAGGATATAATCGCCGCCCATCAGGGTCTTGAATACCTGCACGGCGCCTTCCTCGGAAAGCTGGATCAGTCCCTTATGCAACTGCTTGCGTTTCATCGGATCCTTAAGGCGCACGCGACGGAACAGTTCCGGTGCGAAATTGGGGATGCCGGTAAACTTGAGAACTTCCTTGCTGGTAAAGGTGTCGCCGATCTTGATCGTACCGTGATTGTGGATGCCGATGATATCGCCAGGCCATGCCTCCTCGATATTGGCACGATCCTGAGCCATGAACATCGTGGCCTTGGATAAGCGGATATCCTTGCCGATGCGGTGATGACGCACACTCATGCCCTTGCTGAATTTACCGGAGCAGATGCGGAAAAAGGCAATGCGGTCGCGGTGCGCGGGGTCCATATTGGCCTGCACCTTGAAGCAGAAGGCCGAGAACTCCGGCTCTTCGGGGTGCACCATCCGCTGCTCGGCAGCCCTCGGGCCGGGAGGCGGGGCCAGCTCAACAAAGGCATCCAGCAGCTCGCGCACACCGAAGTTATTGATAGCGCTGCCGAAGAACACCGGCGTTTGCGCGCCGCTTAAAAAATGTTCCAGTTCGAACGGGCTGGCAGCGCCTTCCAGTAATTCGATACTGTCGCGTAGCTCATCGGCCTGATGCCCGAGCAGTTCGTCGAGTTTCGGGTCCGCGAGGTCATCGATGCGCACGCTTTCAAAGTCGCGTGTTTCCGCGCCGGCACGGAACAGGTTCAGCTCCTTGCGGTGCAGGTTGTAAACGCCGCGAAAGCTTTTGCCCATGCCAATCGGCCAGGACAGCGGCGTACATTCAATTTGCAGCTTGTCCTCGATTTCGGCCAGGATATCCAGCGGATCGAGGCCTTCGCGATCCAGTTTGTTGATAAACGTGACGATCGGCGTATTGCGCATGCGGCAGACTTCCATGAGCTTTTCGGTCTGCGGTTCCACGCCCTTGGCCGAATCGATCACCATCATGGCGGAGTCCACGGCCGTGAGCACGCGGTAGGTATCTTCCGAGAAGTCCTGATGGCCCGGCGTATCCAGCAGGTTGATTTCAAAATCGCGGTAATTGAATTTCATGACCGACGAGGCCACGGAGATACCGCGTTCCTGCTCGATCTTCATCCAGTCACTGGTGGCGTGGCGGGCAGCCTTGCGCGCCTTGACCGCACCGGCCATCTGGATGGCACCACCGAATAGCAGCAATTTTTCCGTTAGCGTGGTCTTGCCGGCATCGGGATGTGAAATAATGCCGAATGTGCGACGTTTCTGAATTTCTTCAAGCTGGCTCATGCTCACCTCATTGATAAGTCGGCGAAGTGTAGCTATATCGCCCGAACTCTTCGAGGGCATAGTTTTTCGCAGAGGGGCAGGGGAAGTTTATCCGGAGCGCCCTGACAGGATGGGGGCTGATGCTGAAGTCAAAAAAAGACGGGCAGGCATATGCCTGCCCGATCATGGCAGGATGCCTGATTACTTATCGATGGAGCAGGACAGTTCTTCTTCGATCTTGCCGGATTCCACTTCGTCGATGATCTTCTGGTAGTGCTCGTTTACCGGGCAGCCACAGGTATGCTGCGTGGTAGCATGCAGGCGAGCCTGTTCGATATGCCACTGGGCAACTTTCAGATGCTGGTCAACATTCATATTAATGTCTCCTTCCAATAGTGTGATGCATGAGACATGCATTCGATTGCGCGTAATCCTGTCCAAAGCGGCGGGTGGCGTCCAGAGATGATGAGGATTAAACTTGGCTGATGCAGATACAGCAGAAACTGACAACCTGTTACCGTTGGTTGCGGCAATATGGCTATAATGATTCCCATTCGGGTAATATTTCCGCGCGCGAGGGGGAGCATTTCTGGATTACGCCGACCGGCGCCTGTGCCGATGCGCTTGCCGCAGAGGATTTTATGGCCTGTCCGCTGGATGGCGATTTGCCGACAGGAGCCTCGGGCGATGCGGCTTTGCATCGCGCTGTATACTGTGCCTGTCCGCAGGCCGGTGCGGTCATTCACAGTCATTGTCCGCATGCCGTGGCTTTAACGCTCAATGGAGAGGACTTTATTCCGCCGGATTTCGAAGGGCATTTGTACTTTCCGCGAGTGCCTGTCATTACGGTGCCCTATGATGTGTATTTCGAGCAGGCCGGCGAACGGGTGGCGGAAGTCCTGACGGAGCATCGCATCTGTATTGTGCGTGGCCATGGCGTGTATGCCCGCGGCGAGACGCTGAATCTGGCCTATAAATGGACCTGCTCATTGGAATTGTCCGCCAAAACTGCCTGGCTGGCCGCCTGTGCCGGTCGTTTGTGAGGAACTGCGGTGTTTGAAACGGTGCGTATGCTACATGTCTCCTGCGTGGTGCTGGCGCTGCTGTTATTTGTCTGGCGCGGCTGGCGGTCATGGCAGGAGCGGCCGATTCGACAGGTGCTCTGGCGCAGGATTATTCCCGATTCGGTGGATACGCTGCTGCTGCTCAGTGGTCTGTCGATGATGTTTATGCTCGGGCAGTATCCGTTTGCCGAGGGTTGGATAACGCTCAAGCTGGCACTGGTGCTGATTTATATTCTGCTCGGGTTCGTTGCTTTCCGTCTAAGTCATAGTCTGCGTGTGCGTCGTGCGAGCTGGCTGGGCGCACTGGTGGTGTTTGTGAGCATCGTGAGTGTTGCGCGCCTGCATGAGGTCGGTGTTTTCTGACCATAATCCGCCTGCGTTTATTCTTCGCCGGGATACGCTAGCTTTGCTGCAAATATCTGCGGAGGTTCTGTTATGGCATTAGTGGCTTCAATTCATGTTGATCTGGGCTGGCAGTTGCCGGATGTGACGTTGCAGGATGTGGACGGTGAATCACGTTCGTTGCGCGATGAGATGGGGGAAAATGGCCTGCTGGTGGCGTTTACCTGTAATCATTGTCCGTATGCACTGGCGGTGTGGCCGCGTCTGATCCGGCATGCGGCACGATTACGCGAAATGGGTATCAATACGGTAGCTGTTAATCCGAATATTCATCCGGATTTTCCGGAAGACTCGGTGCCGGCGATGAAAGAGAAGATTGCCGAGTGGGGCATCGACTTCCCGTATCTGGCGGATCCGACGCAGCAGGTGGCCAGGGCATTTGATGCGCAGTGTACGCCGGACCTGTATCTGTTCGATAAGCATGGCAAGCTGTATTACCACGGGCGCATCGACGATTACTGGAAGGATGAAAGCAAGGTCACGCGCGAGGAGCTGTTGCCGGCCTGTGAGGCTCTGGTCAAAGGCGAACCCGCACCACAGCCACAGCACCCGACCATTGGTTGTTCGATCAAATGGCTGGATGAATAAACGTCCCTGCAGCTTTTGATGACAGCGGACGCAATGCGTTCGCTGTTTTTTTTATGAGGGAGTTGTTTGGGTTCTGATGGCGAAACGGTTTTCGCCATGCCAAGGGGCGATGCGCAACAGTAGCAGCATGCCGGGAACGGCCAGGGCGGCGCAGAGCAGAAAGAACGGCATCCAGCCGAGATGTTCGACCAGCCAGCCGGTACCGGCATTGATAAAGGTGCGTGGCACGGCGGCCAGGCTGGTGAACAGGGCGAATTGCGTGGCCGTATAGGCCGGATGGGTGCAGCGGGCGATATAGGCAACGAACGCGGCCGTGCCGACGCCGACTCCGAAGGCTTCAAAGCCGATCACCAGCGCCAGCTCGCCCAGCTCCAGGGCGCCGATCTGCGCATGCGGCCCGATGGCGGCCAGCCAGGCAAAGCCGAAGATCGAGCCCAGCTGCACGAAGCCGAACAGCCACAGGGCTCGGTTGATGCCGATACGCATCATCCACAGACCGCCCAGCAGGCCACCGATGATCGCCGGCCACAGCCCGGCATTCTTGGCGATCAGACCAATTTCCGTTTTTGTATAGCCCATATCGAGATAAAACGGCGTGGCCAGTGCCGTGCACATGCTGTCCCCCAGCTTGTACAGGAACAGGAAGGCCAGCACCATGCACGCGCCTTGCCATCCCTGTCGCCGGACGAACTCCCGGAACGGTTCGACGACGGCCTCGCGCAGGGTGCGCGGCGGCGTGGCCGAGCAGGGTTCGCGCACCAGCAGCGTCATCGCAATGCCCGGCAACATGAACATCGCGGTGATCAAAAACACCGTATGCCAGGGCAGATGGTCGGCCAGAATCAGTGACAGTGAGCCGGGGATCAGGCCGGCAATGCGATAGGCGTTGATATGAATCGAGTTGCCGAGGCCCAGCTCCTCGTCGGACAGCAGTTCGCGGCGGTAGGCATCGAGCGCGATGTCCTGCGTGGCGGAGAGAAAGGCCAGCATCGTGGCGAACAGGATGACCATGTTCAGTTCGTGCTGCGGCGAGAATGCGCCCATGGAGGCGATAACCAGCAGCAGGGCCACCTGGCTGAACAGCATCCAGCCGCGGCGTCGGCCGAACCAGGGCGCGGCGTAGCGATCCAGCCATGGCGCCCAGATGAATTTCCAGGTATAGGGAAACTGGATCAGGGCAAACAGGCCGATGGTTGTCAGGTCAACCTGCTCGCTGCGCAGCCAGGCCGGCAGCAGGTTGAGCAGCAGGTACAGCGGCAGTCCGGAGGTGAAGCCGGTGAACACGCAGATCAGCATGCGGCGGGTAAAGATTTGTCGCCACAGGCTCATCGGGGGAGATCTGCCGGTGTTGCGCCGCGCGGAAACAGTACCCAGAGCCGACCCCGCTGTTTCATGCGCCCGGCCAGTTCCCCGGCCTTATCGCCAAAGCCCCAGAAGAAATCGGCGCGAATGGTGCCCTTGATGGCGCCGCCGGTGTCCTGCGCCATCATCAGCCGCTGCAGGGGCGTGTCGCTGTCCGGCCAGGTGGTGGACAGATAGACCGGCAGCCCCAGTGGAATCGTGCGCCGATCCACGGCCAGACTGTATTCGCCGGTCAATGGCACGCCCAGGGCGCCGACCGGGGCCGGAAGCTCGTCGGGCAGCACGCGGAAAAACACATAACTGGGGTTGTGGGCCAGCAGTTCCGGTACGCGATCCGGATGCGCCTCTGCCCATGCGCGGATGGACTGCAGGGACACCTGGTCGGCCGCAAGCTCTCCCATCTCGATCAGGCGCTTGCCGATGGAACGATAGGGATGCCCGTTCTGGTTGGCATAGCCGATTTTAACGATGCTGCCGTCTTCAAGCCGGATGCGGCCTGAGCCCTGCACATGCAGAAAGAACAGGTCGAGTGCATTATCGACCCAGAACAGTTCCTTGCCATGCGGGGCATGGCCGTTTTCGATCTGGTGGCGGTCGTAGTAGGGCAGCACTCGCCTGCCATCCAGTCGCCCGCGCAGTCGCAGGCCTTTCAGTTGTGGATAGACTTCGCCCAGATCAACGATCAGCAGGTCATCCGGCACACCATAGACGGGATAGCGGAAGCGGGCATCAGGCCTGCGGCTGCCGCGCAGCAAGGGTTCGTAGTAGCCGGTAATCAGGCCCTCCCTGCTGCCGTCGGCATTATGCAGGGACCAGGGCGTGAACATGCGCTCGAAGAAGCGGCGAATCCGTTCATTGTCGTTGGCGTCCAGGGCTGCGGCATCGTGGCAGATGGCCTGCCACTCCGGGCGCGTTTGCAGCCGGCTGCAGCCCTGCCGCAGGGCAGCCAGTGACAGGCGCATATCGCTTTGCTGCCAGCCGGGCAGATGCTGCCAGCTATCCTTCGTGTAGCCGGGGGCGGTCGGCAGTTTATGCGCACAGCCGGCCAGCAGCATCAGGGCCGGCAGCAGCCATTTACAGACGGTGCGCGTCATACCAGTTCCGGCCATGGCCGATATCCACGGTCAAGGGTACCCGCAGGCAGGCCGCCTGTTCCATCGTATCGCGGATGATGGCCACGGCCTCATCGCACTGCGCTTCCGGGCATTCGATGACCAGTTCATCGTGCACCTGCAGGATCATGCGGCATGCGGGCAGGGTCTCGGACAGGATCCGGTGCAGGCGGATCATGGCCACCTTGATGATGTCTGCGGCGGAGCCCTGCAATGGCGCATTGATGGCCGTGCGTTCGGCATACTGACGCCGCATGCCGTTCTTGGCATGGATTTCCGGCACATAGACGCGATGGCCAAGCAGGGTCTCGACATAGCCCTGACGGCGTGCATCGTCCAGCGTGCGTTCCATGAACGCCTGCACCTGCGGATAGCGCTCGAAATAGGCATCGATAAAGGCCTTCGCCTCGGCGCGTTCCACGCCCAGTTGCCTGCTCAGGCCGAACGGACTCATGCCGTAGAGGATGCCGAAATTGATGATCTTGGCACGGCGGCGCATGTCGCCGTCCACCTCATTTAACGTGACCCCGGCAATGGCCGCGGCCGTTGCCGCATGGATGTCCTCGCCGGCCTCAAAGGCAGCGAGCAGCGTCGGGTCTTCGGAGAAATGGGCCATCAGGCGCAGTTCGATCTGCGAATAGTCTGCGGCGATCAGTACATGGCCCGGGGCGGCCACGAAGGCCTTGCGGATTTCACGCCCTTCCTCGCTGCGAACCGGGATATTCTGCAGGTTCGGGTCCGATGAGGAGAGGCGCCCGGTGGTCGTAATGGCCTGATTGTATGATGTGTGCACGCGGCCGGTTTCAGGGTGCGCCAGCCGTTGCAGGGCGTCGGTATAGGTGGATTTGAGCTTGCTTAAGGCGCGCACCTGAAGAATCAGGCGCGGGACTTCATGCTGCTCGGCCAGCGATTCCAGCACCTCCTGCCCCGTCGCCCATTGCCCGGATTTGGTTTTCTTGCCGCCCGGCAGGCCCAGGGTTTCAAACAATAACACGCCCAGTTGCTTGGGGGACTGGATGTTGAAATCTGTGCCTGCCGCCTCATGGATGGCCGCTTCCAGTTCGCGGATGCGTGTGCCGAAACGCTCGGACAGGCGGGCCAGCAGCGTGTGGTCGATGCCGGCGCCATGCCATTCCATATCGGCCAGTACGTGCAGCAGCGGGCATTCGATATCATCATGCCGGGCCAGTCGCTGCTCCTGCCTGAGCTGCTCGCTGAGCGTGCGACTTAAGCGCCAGGCAACCTCCGCATCTTCACAGGCATAGGGCAGGGCCTTGTCCAGAGGTACTTCATCGAAGCCGACCTGTTTGGCGCCCTTGCCGGCTACGGCCTCATAGGGGATGCACTCATGCTGCAGATAATCGCGCGCCACATTGTCGAGGCTGGGCGCATATTTGCCCGGATACAGGCAATAGGCCAGCAGCATGGAATCATAGCGAATGCCGGCCAGACGGATGCCGGCGCGACGGAATACCTGCACATCGTATTTCAGGTTATGGCCGCATTTGGCGAGGCCGGGGTCTTCCAGCAGGGGTTTCAGGGCCTGCAGCACATCGCCGCGATCCAGTTGTTTTGGTGCAGTCTTCAGCAGATCCGCGCTGCGGTGGCCCAGCGGGATATACCAGGCCTCGCCGGCGCAGACGGCCAGAGAAATGCCGACGATTTCCGCATCGTGCGTGTGCAGGGACGTGGTTTCGCTGTCGATGGCCAGCAGCTCGGCATGGCGAATGCGTTGCAGCATGGTCTCGAATGCGGCCTCGCTATCGACCAGGTGATCGGTGCGCGGTACCGCTGTCGCAGGCGCATTCTCTTCCTGTTGCTGCGGCGCATCTCCGAACTCGGCGGACAGGCGCCGGAATTCCAGTTCGCGGAACAGTGTGCCGAGACGTGCGCGATCCGGTTCGCGCACGGCCAGGTCATCCAGGCTGCAGGGCAGCGGTACCTGATCGTTGAGGGCAACCAGGCGGTAGGACAGACGGGCATCCTCGGCATGGTTGATCAGGTTTTCCCGCCGCTTCGTCTGTCGGATCTCCGTGGCGTGCGTCAGCACGCCTTCAAGGTCGCCGTATTGCTCCAGCAACAGGGCGGCCGTTTTCGGGCCGATGCCGGGCACGCCGGGGATGTTGTCGGAACTGTCGCCGGTCAGGGCCAGCAGATCGTGGATTTTCTCCGGTCCCACGCCCCATTTTTCCTTCACCTCTTCCGGGCCGTAATCTTTCTTGCGCATGGTATCGATCATCCAGACGCGCTCGCCGACCAGTTGCATCAGATCCTTGTCGGTGGACACGATGGTCACATCCCAGCCCTGCCGTTCGGCGGCGCGGGTCAGCGTGGCGATCACATCGTCGGCCTCGAAGTCTTCGACGCAGAGATGGTTGAAGCGAAAGGCTTCGGTGATTTCGAAGATGCGTGGCCACTGGGCGGCCAGTTCCTCCGGCATGGGAGGCCTGTGTGCCTTGTAGTCGGCATAGATACGGTTACGGAATGTGCCGTCCTTCGGATCAAAAGCGACGGCGACATGCGTCGGCGACAGGTCGTTGAGGATGCTGCGCAACATTTGCACATAGCCGAATACGGCATTGGTCGGCTCGCCTTTGGAATTGGTCAGATTGTGGCGAACGGCATGAAAGGCCCGGAATACATAGTTCGGACCATCGATAAGGACGAGATGTGGCATGAACGGCAGCCTGCCGCGGGAAGACTTGAAGTTCAATGGCCGCCGGTTGACCTGGCCGGGTGCGTTTTTACAATGTCGCGCCTATGATCAGGGCAGAGCAGTTAACGCGCCATTTCGGACAAGTGCCGGCTGTTCAGCAACTTGATTTTCATGTGCGGAAGGGTGAGGTCATGGGCCTGCTCGGGCCGAATGGCGCCGGTAAATCCACAACGATGAAAATGCTGACCTGTTTTTTGCCGCCGTCGGAAGGCACGGCCAGTATCGATGGTATTACTATTGATGAGGCTATGGCCGTACGCAGGCGAATCGGGTATTTACCCGAGAATGCGCCATCCTATGTTGATCTGGATGTCAGCACGCATTTGCAGTTTGTTGGTCGAATGCATGCTCTTCCGTCCGCGACCTTGCAGGATCGTATGCGCGAAATGGCTGCACTGTGTGGCCTGGAGGGCGTCATGGGGCGGCGCATTGACGAGTTGTCCAAAGGCTATCGTCAGCGCGTAGGGCTGGCTGCCAGCATGTTGCATGATCCGGTTTGCCTGATTCTCGATGAGCCTACCACCGGCCTGGACCCGAACCAGATTGTGGAGATACGACATCTGATTCGCCGCCTGGGAGAATCGAAGACGGTGTTGCTATCCTCACATGTGCTTTCCGAGGTGGAAGCCGTATGTGATCGCATGATGATTATTGACCAGGGGCGCTTGCGGGCTATTGGCACGGCGGCCGAACTGGCGCAACTGGCGCAGAATGGTGTCGAGGTGTATGTCCGTTTCAAACAGGATGGTGAACGGGTTATTGAACGCCTGCAGCGTGATGAGCTGGATATTCGTCCGGCGCAGGAGCCTCATGCATGGCTGATACATTGTGCCGATGCCGACACGGCATTGGCTGAACAGGTGTTTTATGCAGCTGTGGCCTGTGATGCCGTGATTGTCGAAATGCGAACAGCAAGGACATCGCTTGAAGACGTTTTTCACAGGATTACCGGTTCAGCGGAGAAAGAGACATGAGCGCTGCCTGGACGATTTGTCGCAAGGAGTGGCGCGTGATGCTGGACACGCCGCTGGGCTATGTTGTCGCTACGGCGTTTCTGCTGGCCTCCGGTTTCTTTTTCGGCAAGAACCTGTTTTTGTTCGGTGAGGCGGAAATGCGCGGCTATTTCGAGGTATTGCCGATGTTGCTGCTGTTTTTCGTGCCGGCGATGAGTATGCGCATGCTGGCCGATGAAGTGCATGACGGCAGTTATGAATTGCTGGCTACCTTGCCGGTCAGTACCTGGTCGATTGTGCTGGGGAAATATCTTGCCGTCGGCGGGCAGGTGTTGATGCTGTTTCTGGCCACGCTGGTGTACCCTTTCAGTCTGGTCATGCTCGGAGATATCGATGCCGGGCAGATTGCGGCTTCATATCTGGCCGCCCTGTTGCTGGTATCCTGCTATGTGTCGGTCAGCCTGTATGCTTCCTCCCTGACCCGCCGGGCGGTGATCGCTTATGTGCTGGGGTTTGGCCTGTTGCTGGGCGTGTTCCTGTTGGGTGAGACGATCGCCACCCTGCCGCCCCTGTGGCAGGACTGGCTGGTATTGCTCAGTCCGTTATCGCATTACGAACGGATGCTGCGTGGCGTGATTGGTCTGGAAGATTTGATGTTGTTGCTGGCTTGGACTGCGGTCTTTCTGACCTTGTGCTGGTTTCAGCTGGAGCGACGCCGATGGCAATGAACGATCGTCGTCGCATCATTCAACGCAAGGCCTGGAGCACCTTGCTGCTGGTGCTGGCTCTCTCCGCCTCCGCTGTTATCGCGGCATGGGCAACCCATACGCGCATGGACTGGACGGAGGACAGGCTGTACACCCTGTCCGATTCAACCTTGTCGGTGCTGGCCAAACTGGATGAACCACTGATGATCCGGGCTTATGTGACGGCCGGCCTGCCGCAGCCCTACGGACAGTTGCGCCGGTTTATCGAGGATATGCTGCGCGCCTACCATGATGCCGGTGGTGCCAATGTTGCGTTTGAACTTATTGATCCGACGGATAATGCCGCAGCGCAAACGACCCTGACGGCGTTGAATGTTCCCAGGGTGCGCGTCCAGGTGGTGGAAAATGATCAGGCGCAGGTCAAGCAGGGATACCTGGCACTGGTGCTCGAGTATCTGGACAAAAAGGAAGTAATTCCTGTTGTTCAGGGCGAGCAGGGTTTTGAATATCTGCTGACGACAAAAATTCGCAAGCTCAGCGGCAAGGATCGACCGGTTATCGGTGTGGTGAAGGGCTTCGGTGCAACAACACTGGCACAATTGCAGCAATTACAGCAGCTGGCCGGTGAAGATTATGCATTTGTTGAGGTCGATCCGGTGCATGCGAATATTCCGGAGCATATTGATGCCCTGATTATTGACGGGGTGGAAAGCAAGCCTGATACGGCCTTCCGTTATCGCCTGGATCAGTTTCGTCTTTCCGGGCGCGGCATCTGGATTCTGGCCGGACATGCCAAGGCGGCGCTGCAGCAGGGCATTACGGTGCGTCCGCTGGCTGATGAGGGGCTGACATGGCTGCAACAGGATTTTGGCATTATCGTTGATGATGGTCTGGTACTCGACCGCCGCGCTTCACGCATTCTGGTCAATCAGCAACAGGGCATGTTTATGTTACGCACGGCCGTGGATTATCCGTTTTTGCTGCATGTGACGGAACTGAATCCGGAGCATGTGATTACCCGCGATATTGAGGGTATCAGCATGCCTTTTGCCTCGCCATTGCAATGGCAAAAGGTGCAGGGCGGTATGGTGCTGGCCTCCAGCTCAACGATGGCGGCGGTGCAGGCCGGTCCGCCATTTGATGTTGATCCGATGGTATCCATGCATCAACGCTTTCTCAATACTACGGCACGGCAGAGTCAGCTGATATTGGCCTATGAGGGCACGGCCGAAACGCATTTTCCGCAGGCACCGGAAGGGGTGCATATCGAGCACCCGCTTAGCAAGGCGACGGCGACACGCTTGCTGGTCAGTGGTTCTCCCAGCCTGCTGGATGATGAGTTTATGGATGAGAGCAACCTGTTGTTTGTGCTCAATGCCCTGGACTGGCTTGGCGGCGAGGATGAAATGATTGCCTTGCGTTCGCGTGGTGCAACCCAGCGGCCATTGGTCGAACTGGATGCAACGTCGCGTAATATGTGGAAAATATTGTGGATGTTTGGTCTTCCCGGGATGGTCGTGCTGGCCGGGCTGTTGCGCTGGCAATGGCTGAGGAAGCGCAGGGGTATGCTGTGAGCGGTCTGCTCAGAGGTGTGTTATTGCTGCTGGTGATTGCCTTGTTGGGCTGGTCCTACTGGCAATTGCAGCAACCGCCACGCAGTGTATCCGACATGCCGGTCGCATTGCCGGCGGTGACGGTATCCGACGTGGTGGCTGTCGATATTCAGAATGCAGCGAACGATTTGCATTTTGTGCGTCAGCGGAGCCAGTGGAAACTTGTCGGCCATGAAGCGCAGCAGGTAGATGAACAGGCCTTGCACACGCTGCTGGATGAGCTGGCATCCATGCGTGTCGTGCGTACCGTGGCACATGGCACGAACCATGATCAACGTCTCGGCCTGGATAAAGCGCAGCGTATTCATTTAAAGGTGTCGAATGCATCGGCCGTCGTGCTGGAGGCGGATATCGGCAAGCAGGGTGGCGATCTGACAACCACCTTTTTGCGTGTGCAGGGAAGCGATGCCGTGGTGGCAGTGGATAAAATGCTGCGCTGGCAATTGCAACGTACGGCCGAAGGCTGGCTGAAAGCGAAAGATCCGGCGCCGACAAAGCAGGAAGGTGCATCGTCAAACAACTGATTCTTTTCGATTGCGATGGCACGCTGGTCGATTCACATGCCTCGATTGTACGGGCCATGCAGCGCGCTTTCGAGGTATGTGACCTTCCTGTTCCGGACAGGGCGGAGATCAGCGGAATCATCGGTCTGTCGCTGAGCGAGGCAATGGCTCGCCTGTTGCCGGACGGTGTGGTCACAACGGCGTTGTTGCAGGCTTATCGTGAGGCTTACCTGCAGGAGGAGCAACGCCTGGCGTTGTTTCCTGGCGTGATGGACATGCTGGACACCCTGCAAAAGCGGGGCTACTGGCTGGGTATTGTGACCGGGAAATCAAGGTCGGGACTGTTGCGGGTGCTTGATCATTTCGATCTGGCGGATCGTTTTCTGGTCTATCGTACGGCCGATTGTTGTCCGTCCAAACCGCATCCGGCGATGGTACTGGAATGCATGGATGAACTGGGGGTACAGGCAGCTCAAACGGTTGTGATTGGCGATGCCGCTTTTGATATGCAGATGGCTTCCGCAGCAGGCGTGCAGGCTTATGGCGTGTCATATGGCGTGGCTTCGCCCCGGATGCTGAGCGAACATGGTGCCGTGGCCGTGTTTGACCATGTCGGACAAATTACTGAATCATTTGCCTGATATGGTGAGGGCTGTGGTGTCGGGCTTGCAAGAATGGCTGCAATCGGGGACGATGGGCCCTGACTCTGTATATTAGGAAGGTTTCAGTATGTCCGGTGGGATGAAGAAGACGCTGCAGTACGGATTTGGTTTTGTAGCCCTGATTGTTGTGGCCCTGGTGGTGGCCCCGTTCTTTATCGATGTCAACGATTACAAGGATGAGATTTCGCAAAAGGTGGAAGATGCGACAGGCCGCAAACTGGCCATTGGCGATATTCAGGTGTCACTGTTTCCCTGGGTCGGTGTGGAACTCGAAGATGTACACCTGGCCAATCTCGCCGGTTTTGCTGATCGGGACTTTGTGGCGGTAAAACATCTGGATGTGAAGGTGGCTGTACTGCCGTTGCTGGACGGACGCTATGAGATCAAGGAATTCATCCTCGATACACCGGATATCTATCTCGAACGTCATGCCGACGGACAAACAAACTGGGATGATCTGAGTGGAAGCGGGACGCCTCCGGTGGAGGCAAAGGCTGCGAGCCCGGGCAAGCAGAAGGCTGCCGGTACGGCAGGGAAAGAGGGGGAACAGGCACCCGCCAATGCCGTGCTGCCCGGACTGAAGGCAGATCACCTTACCATCCGGCATGGCAAGGTGACCTGGGTGGATGCCCGGAAAGATGCCCGTTACGAACTGGCCGAGCTGGATGTGGACCTGGAGGATGTGCAACTGAATCGTCCGGTTCATTTTGACCTTTCGGGAACCCTGCAGGGTGATGCGTTCAGTGTGAAAGGGCAGCTCGGCCCGCTGGGTGATCTGGCCAGGCTGGATGTGAACACCTTGCCTTTGCAGGCCGATGTGACGGTCAACAGCCTGCATCTGGGGACATTTAAGAACGATATCAGTGGCTGGCCGGATATGCTGGGGTCCATTGATGATGCAGTGCTGGCATTGGCCGCAAATATCGAACAGCGACCGGACGGGAAACGCATGCTGAAAGGGCGTGTCGGCCTGGAGGCAGCGCATGCATTCAGCGTCGAATGGAATATGGATTCCTCGAGTCCTGATATGCTGGATATTCGCGAGGCAACGGTGGTTGTGGATCAGAAGCCTCTGTTGAAAATCACCGGTGCGGTCAAACATCTGGATCGAGAGCCAGCCTATGAACTGAAAATCAGTTCAGACAAGATTGAACGATCCTGGCTGGCGGCATTTGTTCCGCAACTGAAGGATATGTATGCGGGAAACCCTTCGCCATGGCAGCATCTGCGCGTGACGAGTTTATTGGCAGGCAATGCCAAAACGGTAGAAATCAGCGATATCCAGTTGTTTCTCGATAACGAATTGCTGCATGGTTCCGGCCACTTTGCCATGGGTAAAAGGCCGGATGTCCGCCTGCAACTGGCAGGTCAGGAATTGCATCTCGATCCCTGGTTGCCGCAGGGAGAAATGGATGAGGCAAATGATGAGCCGGTGTCTGCAGCCGGGCAGGAAAATACCGTCAAAAACGATGCGGCCGGGGAACAGCCTGATGCAGCAGAGCCTGATCTTCGCTTCCTGAAAAACTGGCTGATTTCCGCCAGACTGGAAATCGGCACCATGTATTTGCGAGGCCTGGCCATGCGTCAGTTCCGCATGAATGTGCAGGGCGCGAAAGGCAAGATTCATTTGAGTCCGCTTCGTTTCGGCCTGTCAGGTGGCAAGGTGGAAGAGCAGGCGACACTTTATGTGGCACAATATCCTGTTCGCTGGACGGAATCGGTGCATGTGACGGGCGTGCAGGTCGGGCCGATACTGCAGGCCATGGTGGATATCGACCAGCTTGAAGGCACACTGACAATGGAAACAAACCTGAAATCCACAGGGCTGACGCAAAAGGCAGTCCGCCGCCTGAACGGCAAAGGCAACGTCATGCTGCGCAATGGCAAGATCAAGGGCTTTGATATTGCCGGCTCCATCCGCGAGTTTACCAATCCGACGGCGGTACAGAACGGGCCGAAGGAAACAGACTTTACCCAGCTGTCGGGAAGTTTTACTATCCATAATGGCGTGTTGAGTAACAAGGATTTGTTTATGGCCTCGCCATTATTGCGGGTCACCGGAACCGGTACGGTAAATCTGGCGCAGAAGACAATGGATTATCGCGCCAAACCGACCGTGGTCGGTACGCTGAAAGGTCAGGGTGATACGGTTGCGGTTCGCAAGGGTTTTTCATTGCCGCTGCATTTGAGCGGCAGTTTCGATGATGTGAAAGTGCGTCCCGAAGTGGATGCAAAATCCCTGATTCAGAGCGTTGGAAATATTGACGGTGCCGGCTCGCTTGGTGGCGTGGCGGGCAAGTTGCTGGGCGGAGGCAAGAACAAGCAGCCAGTGCACAGGAAAGGAAAACAACAGAAGGCTGGCAAGAAAAAACAGGCGCCGGCCGGGAATAATCCGCTCGGCAATATTCCTTTACCGTTTTAACGGGCGGAGCCATGCATATCTTCGAACGGTTGCGTTTGCACCCGGAGCGACCGCAGAGTCGGCAGGTTCGGCGTGCCGCGGAATTATTGCGGCAGGGCCTGTTTGTCGTGGTGCCGACGGATACCACCTATGTAGCTGTCTGTCTGGCACATGCCGGTGAGGCATTGGCCGATATCCGGCGTCTGCGGGGGCTGGATGAACATCATTTATGGTCCCTGCTGTGTGGCCGGTTATCCCAGGTCGGTGAATATGCCCGTCTGGATAACACGGCGCATCGATTGCTGAAACGTGCCCTGCCGGGGCCATATACCTTTATTCTGCCGGCCAGTTCCCGGTTGCCGCGCCGGATTTTCGGCAAGCGACGCGATATCGGTGTGCGTATGCCCGCGCATCCGGTTTGTCAGGCATTGCTGGAGGAATGCCGGGAAGTGTTGCTGGCAACCACGCTCCAGTTGCCTGGCGAGGCAACGGTTGAATTTGATCCGGATGAGTTTATCCCGCGTCTGAAACATCTGAATTGTGCGGTGATGGATGCGGGCTGGTGTGGCCTGACGCCGACAACCGTGGTTGATCTGTGTGAAGGGGATGCCGTGGTTTTGCGTGAAGGGGCGGGAAGCTGGCCATTATCCTGATCACGTTCGTGATCGTCGGCTTGACGGATTCATATTTAACTGCATTAATTCGAATATTTTGATCTGGCAGGGGGAGACGAGGCATGCTGGCATTTATTGAGAAATGGTTTGAGTTGTTCTTGTGGAACAGCCGTTTTGTCGTCGTTCTGGCGGTTTTATCTTCCCTGGTTGGTATGTTGATGCTGTTTTTCCTTGCCGCGGAGTCCATGTTTCATCTGGGGTATCAGTTTTTTGAGATTTTTGTACTCGGCGAGGAAGTGGAGAATTTTCATGCCGATGCCGTGGGCGTGATTATTTCCGCCATTGATGATTTTTTGCTGGCAACTGTACTACTCATCTTCGCCCTTGGTTTGTATGAGTTGTTTATCAGCAAAATCGATGTTGCCCGGGGTGATAAAGCATCCAGCCAGATTCTGATGATCAAGAATCTTGATGATCTGAAAGACCGTCTGGTGAAAGTGGTATTAATGATTCTGGTTGTGGCCTTTTTTAAGAATGTCCTGCATGTAACCTTCGAGGATCCGCTCAACGCCTTGTATATGGGTGGTGGTATTTTGCTGGTTTCCCTGGCGACATATTTTTCGCATAAAGCGGGGCATTAACGCGTGCATTCGCGGCAAGTGATTTTGGCGCGTTTGCTGGATGTTCTGTTATTCCTTTCTACGCTTGCTGCGGTCGCGATATCATTTATGCCCGAGTTGCCCGATTGGGCGCATCTGGCTGTGCTGATGCTGTTTATGGCCTTGTTTGGGGTCCGGTGGTATGTTGACCGGGATCGTACCAGCTATCTGAAAGCCAACTGGCTGGATCTGGCGTTGGTCGTGCTGTTGGCCTCGCCGGCGTTGCGTTTGCTGATGGCTCTGAAAATCATCGGTCTGGTGCCGGCCATGAAGATCGGCACATTGATTCGCATGCACCGTAAACAACTGTTGCGGTTGCTGATTTTGTCCAGCGAAAGTTTTCCGGCAGCCATCAGCCTGGTATTTGTGATTATCTTTGTGTTTGGTGTTAGCGCTTATCTTTTCGAGCATGCCCAAAATGCCGGTTTCACTTCTGTCAGCGATGGCTTGTGGTGGGCCATCGTCACCCTGACAACCGTGGGTTATGGCGATATTGTGCCACAGACGGCAGGGGGGCGGATTGTCGGTGTGCTGACGATGATTTTTGGCATTATGATTTATTCATTGCTGGTGGCGAATTTGACGCGCTATGTTGAACAAAAAAGTCAGCAGCGCGAAGGCGCAGAGTAAAACAACTTACTACCTAGTACTTTCTTGCCTCTCTTTATTATCTACACAATTATCTGATTCACAGGTTGTACTCCGGCTGGTGAAAGAATGACGTGGCTATTGTGCAATACGGATTAACGTCTTACCGGTTATGGGCGATAGATAACCCTATGGTCTGATGAAAACTTAATGCAATAATGATCGGGGTGCGGCATGGATATGGAACTGGCGAAGCAGCTTATTGAGGATTATGGCTATTTTGCCGTCTTTATTTCGACTGTGATTGAAGGGGAGGCTGTGGTGCTGGCTGCCGCAGCGCTAACTGCCAGTGGTTTGCTGGAATCCCACTGGGTTATTGCGATGGCGGCGCTGGGGGCCTTTATTGGTCATGTTCTGTTTTTTGTTATTGGGCGCTGGAAGGGGATTCAGCTGATTGAGGCATTTCCGTTGCTGCGCCGTCATTACCCCAAGGCCAATCTGATTATGGATAAATATGCCAACTGGTCAGTGTTTATCTTTCAGTATCTTTATGGCATGCGTTTGATATCGGCGGTGCTTTTCGGTTGCTCCACGATTTCACCGGGGCGTTTTTTGCTGCTGCAGAGTATCAATTGCATCGTTTGGGCTTTTGTTGCATTTTTTGCCGGACACATGATTGGTATCGTGGCCATGAAGTTGTTTGAGGCAGTCGGGATTTATGGGCTTATGGCTGTTGTGTTTGTGCTGGCGCTGGCAATACTGCTGGTATATCGAAGGTACGGACACCATCATGTTCAGGCTTTTCTTTCCAGCGGAAGGGAGCCTGGCCCTGAGCAGATTGATGCCGTAGAAGGTCGCCATTTTATTCTCGACCAGCTGGGCTATCATATTGAACTGGCCGATCGTACCCGGCAGCCCTTGTCACTGTTGTTGCTGAAGGTGGATCATCATCAGGAGGATATGCTGCAAAAGGTGGCACGGGAGTTGTGTGGGTTTCTTCGTCTTGTTGATATTCCGGCCAGGTTTGCGGAAGGGACGATGGCCGTGCTTGCGCCGGGCACGGATGCACAGGGTGCCAGAGAGGCCATGGTCCGCCTGACATCCCGGCAGAGTCATGTGTTTTCCGGACTGAATGTTGGTATTGCCGAATGGCAGCCCGGTATTTCGTCCGGAAGATTGCTGGATCAGGCTTTCCGGAAACTGGCGGCAGATTGACATATCATTACCTCATCGGCCTTTGGTTCCTGTTTGTTATCTCTGTTATGCCGGTATCTGAATAATTAACGCTAAACTCCGGCGACTTGCTGCCGATAAAGAACCCTGTTGGGACTTGCCGAAGAAAAGGCAGGCATAAAGCGGGAGGTTTTTTGCTATGGCTGAAGGAATGACACAGGGTCAGGCAGCATTGAAGGGAATGGAGAAGTTCGGGATCAACCAGCGACTGTGGGCGATTGTTGTGCTGGTGATTGCCGGTGCACTGGTTGCCGGTCTGTTGCATCAGTATACCATCACTTCGCTGGAGCGTATTGATGGAAATGCAGCCAGGGCAGGGCAGCAAATGGAGCTTCTTGACGAGATTTCGTCTGATATTGCACAGGCCAATGCCATGGTGATGTTATATGGTCATGGTGGCGCTGATGCCGGCGCTGTAGATGTCCGGCTGGAGCAGGCAAGAGAGGTATTGGCGCAGTGGGATGCGACGACCGGGGGTGATAGTGGTGAAGGTATAAATTTGGCGGCGATCAAAAGCGCGCTGAACAGTTATGAAGAAAAGTGGAGGGGGCTTGTCAGCTCGAAAGAGAGGCTCGGGCTCAGCGAAAAAGAGGGATTGCGTGGTCAGCTCCGCCAGGCAGTGCATGCGGCCGAGGCAGAAATCAAACTGGCAGATGATGATACGCTGCTGGCATCGATGCTGATGCTGCGTCGGCATGAGAAAGATTTCATGTTGCGAGGCAAGGACAAATATATCGATAAGTGGAACGGCGAATGGACCCGTTTTCACGACCTGTTGCAGGAGACGAGGTTGCCTGCAGCAAAGAAGTCGATGGTGAGTGAGAGTATGGCGCAGTACCGGCAAGGTTTCCTGAACTATGTTGCTGGTGTGCGGGATTATGCGGAAAAGGAAGCGTCAATAGGCAGCTTCTTTGCAAAAGAATTGCAGCCCGGACTGCAGCAGGCAGATGGAATCCTGGGGCGGGTGATTGAGAGCTATCGGCAGGCCAGTGAAGAAGTCCACGGCAAGATGGGTTATGTCTATTGGGGGGTCATGCTACTGATTCTGCTGATTACCGGGGGGCTGGTGATGTTTGTATCGCGGACGATCACGCGACCGTTGAATCGAGTGGCCAGGGCCATGGATCAGCTGGATGATGGCGACACCAGTGCCGATCTGTCTGATGTAAGGATGGCCGGGGTGATTGGCATGCTGGTGGAGTCATTTGGCAAACTGAAAGATACAGTGGGGCGCTCCTACATGCTGGGCCAGATCACCGAAGTTATCCAGTATCCGATTATGCTGGCGGACAAGGATACACTGGTGATTCAGTACCTGAATCCGGCGGCTGAGGCATTGTTCAAAACGATTGAGCATACATTGCCTTGCCGGGTTGATGAAATGGTGGGCAAGAATATCGATGTTTTTCATAAGGATCCTTCCCATCAGCGGCGTTTCCTGGCGAATGAGGGAAATCTTCCGGCAACAGCGCAGTTTCAGGCCGGAGAGCGACAGATTAAGTTCTCCGCCTTCCCGATTCATAATACCGAAGGGGAATGGGATAAAATCCTGGTCTGCTGGCAGGATGTAACGGAAGAACTCGAGCTTGCCACGGCATTTGAAAAGCATATTGCACATGTGGTTGAGGACATGATTGCTTCCAGCAGCCAGATGCAGGCTTCTTCAGAGGCATTGTCTTCCATGGCCGAACAGTCTTCTGCGCAGGTTCAGACCGTCGCGGAGAATGCCGGTGAGGCGGCGCATAATGTGGCAACAGTGGCCAGTGCTGCCGAGGAGTTGTCGGCCTCGATTGCGGAGATAGCACGGCAGGTTAATCATGCCGTGTCGATGTCCGGCCAGGCAGCCAAGGAGGCAGAAGGAAGCAACAGTATTATGCAGCGCCTGGCAGATGCATCGCAGGAAATCGGAGAAGTGATTCAGGTGATTACTGATATCGCGGAACAGACGAATCTGCTTGCGCTGAATGCCAGTATTGAGGCGGCACGTGCCGGCGATGCAGGTCGTGGTTTTACGGTCGTGGCCAGTGAGGTGAAGGAGCTGGCCAGTCAGACAGCACAGGCGACGGAACGGATTGCCAAGCAAATTTCCGATATTCAGTCGGAGAGTCGCGAAGCAGCACAAGCGATCAGTCATATTGCCAAGGTTATTGGTGAGATGAATGAGATTAACCGGAGTATTTCCGTTGCGGCGGAAGAGCAGAATAAAGCCACGCATGAAATTGCCCGCAGTGCGCAGTATGCCAGTCAGGCGGTGCAGCAGGTAACGGATGTTATCGGAGAGGTTTCGGCAGTTGCCGGAGATACCGGCAAGGCTGCATGTGAGGTACTGGATGCATCGAGCAATATGCGTGGAAAGTCTGAGAGCCTGAATGTGCAGGTGGCCGATTTTTTGGGCGCATTGCGGCGCTAAAAGGAGGGCGCCGACAATATGGTGAAAGGCTTCGCTCCAACCGTCATGCGTGTGGTTGTGTGCGCATAATGGAAACAGGCAAACAGTTGTCAGAAGTCTGTGAGAATGCGGGCGCGCCGATATCTGTACAGGAAGAGGGTACACCAAGGCTGAAGAATACAGGCTCCCATACCCGACGGGAATGGGTTGTGCTGGGTGAAAGGGTGCTCTCGCATCCACGTTATGCGTTACTAATTGTCGCGGCGCTCACCCTTGTTACTTTTGACAAGCATACGGTGGTGCTGGCCAGCATGGGGGTGTTTTTCTCGCTGGATCTGGCTGTACGCATATGGCTGCAACATGCCCGTGGATTTTCGGACCGACAGGAGACTGTTTTTCTGCTGCTTGATGCGCTGGCAACAGGGAGCCTCCTGATGTCTCTGATGTTGCCTGTGAATATGCTTTCAGGCGGGATGTATTTGCGCCTGGCCCGGTTGCTTCGCGGTATGTATATGCTGCGTATGCTCAGGGTTTTTCGTTTTCTGACTTACGAGACCTTTATTTATTCCATGCCATTTTCCATGTTGATTCTGGCACTGGCCGCCATGGCGGTATTGATGCCCGGCAGTGCCGTATTTATCGGCATAATGCTGATGCTTGAAAGTATGTGTCGCGCTGTGGCTGTGAACCGGACGATCGAGGCAGGTTGGCGTTACCGCGCGGAGATGACTTTTGTTGGCTTTGATTTTCTGCTGTGTGTTTCATTGCTGAATATTGTTCCGGGGCTGGATCCGATATGGGTATTGTTGCGTGCGTTACGCTTTTTCGTGATGCTTAATCCGCTTGCCAATTTGTTGCGGGCAATTGTGGCTGTGGTCTCCCTTGATGAAGTGCGGAAGGAAAGTGCCATGCTGGCAGGAATGTTCGCGCTGTTGATGTTCCTGACATCGATGGCGGTGTTGTATTTATACCCTCAAATGGATTTGAGTGATAATGATGTGCTTGATCGCGCTGATTATTCTCCCTGGCAGGTTGTTTTATACAGTTTTCGTATTCTGCTGGATCCGGGGGCGGCGCCTGCAGATGCATTCACGCCATGGCTGGCATTGATATCCATGCTGATTGTACTGGCCGGCATATTTTTCTTTGCACTTTTTGTTGGCCTGGGCTCCAATGTCATGCATTACCTTTTGCAGCAGCTGGCCAATTCCCCCTTGTCTGCCCGGGAAAGTATTCTGGTGGCGGGCTGGAATCACCAGGCATTGCCGGTATTGAAAATGTTTGACCGTATGTGCATGCGATTACGGCGTTCATTTGCATCCGTGTGGTTGTTTCATGGCGAAGTTCCGGTCGGCGCACGAAGTGTCGGGAGGTGGCTGGCTGTGCGCCATGTTGGCGTTGGTGCCAGGCATGTGATGCAAAGCTTTCGCCTGACGGGAGTTCGCAGTCTGTTCCTGTTTCATCCGCCAGCAAGCAGTGGTGGCGGGGGCGATTTTGTGGATTTACATGCAATCGCCCGGGAAGCGCAAGCCGGGCATGATGGCCGAAGCCTGGTGATTGCAGATGCGACCTTGCCGGGAAGTGTACGGGATGTCTATGACGCATCTCTTGGTATCAAGGTGCTAGATTCTGCCTCGCTCAAGGCACGCATGCTTTATCAGATGCATCATTGTGCCTATATGCCTGAGCTTGGCGCTCGCATGTTGAATGCTATTAACGGGGAGGCAGGGCTGCATGCCCTGCAATGGACAATGTCATTGCGGGTTGCGAGTGGCTGTGTGTTTGTATCGCCGGATGGTGTTGAGGTGTCGCTGGAATCCTGGCTAACGTGCTGTTTCGAGCAAGGGCTTAATTTGCTCGCTGCCAGAGACCGTCAGGGGCGTTTTGTTCTGTTCTCCGATCTTTGTCGTGATGTTGATGAGGATTTCGATATGACCCATGTTCTGGGGCTGGGTGAAGAGCCATCCTTGTGGCCAGAGATTATGAAGCGTGCAGCGGCCAGGTCGCCGGTGACGCAAACGGATAGTCCTGTCAGGGCATTTACATGGCCGGAAACATGGGATTTGCGGTTGATTTTTATTGGCTGGCATGAGGGGTTGCCAGCCATGGTCGAGGAAATGGCGCTGAAACATCATAAATTGTCCGTTCATGTTTTGACACCATGTGAGGGTATGGTGCTGGAACAGCGGGTTGGACGCATGCAGCAGGTTCTGGCACACGCTGGTGAGAACAGCGACTGTGAAGTTGATGTGCAGGTGCATGCCTGGGATGGGCTCGACATGCAAGTGCTGATGCCCATGCTCAAAGGGTGCAAGGTAATCATGCTTTATCCTGAAAATGGTGATGGCAATGAAGATTCATGTCTGGAGCTGTGGTTCCATGAAGTGGCCCGGCTGCTTGACGAGCGCAAGGCAAAGGTGAAATGGTGGACGCCACCCAAGCTTATGGTTTTACCAAGGGCTGCTGAAAACATTGAAATCCTGAGTCGAGCAGCGCGCGGCTATACGCATATTACCGTTGATATTGGTTCGCCGGATACGTTTCACGATGTGTTTATGGCCAGGCAGCTACTCAGTCGGGCACGCTTTCACACCCATCCGGAGCAAATGGAGCTGGATGGTGTGGTTTACGACTTTATGCATGTGGTACTGAGCGATGCTGTCATTATCGAAGACGTGGATATGGAGCGCATGCTGGCTGATCATAATGCCGGATGGAGTGAAATATACCAGGAGTCACTGCGGCGTGGATGGATTCTGACTGCTTATATGTTGCCGGACAGGGGTGAGGCTGCAGGTGTTTTTGAGCTGCTGGAGCGTTGCTTTCCCGCCAACACAGCTGATGCCGAGAGTTGTATTCACCTGCTGGCCGGCGCACAGGCCCTGGACGGCGAGCTGCCCCGACAATCGGTCAAATGGCTTTTCTGTCGTCGAGGTGTTCTGGCGGAGGCAAAGAGGGAGCTCCCGGAGCAGGCTGATAAACCACCGCTGGTGGAACAGGCGGATGTCTTATCGTCCGATGATGAGAAAGAAAAAGCAAAAGTTGCAACAACTTCTGCCGATATAGAAAGTGTTGGGCATGTAACATTGTCTCAGGTGGATCGTGCCGCAGAGGCAAATATGGCTGTCAAGCCGGATATACGTGTGCCGGAAGAAGTGGCAAAAGAGGGGGTGGTTATGGAAGGTCGGGTCTGGCCGGAAGTCGCCGATCATCGGCTGCTGAGCGTCTTGCGGAAGCAGATATCCGGTGCGCTGGAATTGCTCAATACAAGTACCGAGGAAGGCCTGGTGAAGCTGAGTCAGGCCATGGATCGGGATGCCAGTGGCGAGTTGACAGAAGATATTATGGGGGCGTTGACAGATTTGCAGAATATCGACCGGGTGATGCAACGCCTGCGCAATGTGGAAAGTTGTCTGGCCGACTGGGCTTCTTCCTGTGCTGATCAACAGAGTTATGAAAGTCTTTGGAAAGATGAAGTTGAAAAGCGCTATGTGATGGAAGAGGAACGAGAAGTGTTAAGGAGCGAACTATGAGCGGGACACCACGCATATTGATCGTAGAAGACTCAACAATGGTTCGAATCACCGTGAAGCGGACCCTGGCTGCTGTTGATTTTGAAGTGGACGAAGCACGTGATGGTATGGAAGGACTGGCAAAGGCAAGGGACGCACAGGGGGAGCCCTATGATCTTGTGCTGACGGATCTGAATATGCCGAATATGGATGGCCTGTCCATGATTCAGGAGATACGCCAGATCCCGGCTTATGTCGAAACGCCCATTGTTATGCTGACAACAGAGTCGGGCGAGGAAAAGAAAAGTATAGGGCATGAATCAGGTGTTTCAGCCTGGCTGGTGAAGCCGTTTGAGCCGGATGAACTTGTGGAAATGGTAGGCGGCATGCTGTTCTGAGCGAGACCGAAGATGGAGGGTTGCAATGGATAAGGAACTGCTCGCTGAGTTTTTGTTGGAAAGCAACGAGAATATGTCAACTATTGAACAGCAGTTGATGGATCTCGAGAGTAATCCCGGGGATGCCTCCCTGCTGGATGCGATTTTCAGAACCATTCATACCGTTAAGGGAAGTTGCGGATTTGTTGGTTTGAAACGTTTGGAGAAGGTTGCCCATGCCGGCGAGAATGTGTTGGGCAAGATGCGGTCCCATCCCGGTTCGGTTACCGCTGATATTATTTCGCTATTGCTTGAGTGCGCGGATGCCATTCAGGTGATTCTTCAGGGGCTTCAGGAGCATGGCTGTGAACCTGTGGAGGATTATGCCGTGCTGATCGAAAAATTGCATGAAGCGGAAAGCATGATTGGTAATGCGTCTCGGCAGGATGGCGGCGAAGCAGGCCAGGGTAAGGTTGTGCCTGGTTGGCTGGCCGATTTTCCTGATGAGGGTATGACGCTGTTGCGGGAGGGCCTGGAAACACCTGAGCAGGTATTACAGGCCGGTTTTAACGTCATCAAGGCTATTGAGGGTATTGCAGCGCCCCGGGCGCTGAAGATTCTCGGAGCAGCAAAGGTGGCTGCCGGGAAGACCAGGCGTGAGAAGGAAACCACGGAACAGGCGGATAGCACCAAAGTGGACAGGGAAGCGACTGCAGCCGGCCCTGCGGCGGCGCCGACATTAAAAGTGGCCACGAGTAATGAAACCCGGAGTGAGCCTGCCGCCGGGAAAACATCCTCGCCGGCACCTCAGGTCACTGAAACTATTCGTGTGAATGTATCACTGCTTGATTCCCTGATGAATCAGGTGGGTGAACTGGTGCTGACGCGTAACCGACTGGTGCAACTGGCTTCATCGCTGAGTTCTGCAGCTCTGAGCGAAGAGGGAGAGGCGCTGGATGCGTTCAAGTCGTTATTGCCACTGAGCAGGGAACTTAACCATATTACGGAAAGCCTGCAGGATCAGCTATTGAAAACACGCATGCAACCGGTATCCACGATCTGGGGAAGTGTGCCGAGGATTGTGCGGGATATCGGAAAGCAATTAGACAAGAAAATTCGCGTTGTTATGGAAGGCCAGGATACCGAACTTGACAGAACGATATTGTCAGCATTAAAGGATCCTCTGACGCATATTATTCGCAACAGCTGCGATCATGGAATTGAGTCGCCGCGACAGCGCCTTCAGGCCGGCAAGCCGGAAACAGGTACGGTGACATTAAAGGCATCCCAGGAGGCCGGCTCCATTCTTATTACAATCAGTGATGATGGCGGCGGTATTGATGCGGGGAAAGTCAAGCAGAAAGCTGTGGATATGGGAGTGCTGGATAACAGCATGGCCTCATCTCTCAGTGATGCTGCAGCCCTGCAGTTTATTTTTCATCCGGGCCTTTCAACGGCTGAAAAAGTTAGCAACTTTTCCGGGCGTGGCGTTGGCATGGATGTGGTGAAAAATGCCATCGAAAAAGTCGGGGGAAGTGTCGATATCCAGAGTGAGCTTGGATCCGGCACAACGCTATCTATCCGGATACCCCTGACCATGGCCATTATTTCCGGCATGCTGGTGAAGTGTTGCAACCAGCTGTATGCCTTGCCGCAGATCAGTGTGCAGGAACTGTTGGCAGCTGATGCTGATTCGCCTCACTGGTGCATGGTTGCCGGCAAGCCGTTTTTCCGTTTAAGAGGATTGTTATTACCTGTTATTCGGCTTGGGGACGCGCTTGAGTTGCCGGGAGAGCATATGAACCGGGGCAGTATTGTGGTGATCAGTGCCGGCAAACGTCGTGTTGGCGTGCTGGTGGATGACATTCTCGGCGCCGAGGAGCTGGTTGTGAAACCATTGGGGATGCATTTCTCGGAAATCGATATGTTCGGCGGATGTTCGATTCTAGGCGATGGCAGTGTGGTTCCTATTCTGGACTGCAACGGACTGATACATCGAATGAATATTCCACTTGAGGCAGAAGGAGTCGGCAATATGCCTGATGAGGTTCAGCATCAGGATCATGAAAGTGACAAGCAATATACGCTGGTATTCGTTGCATCCGGTAAACGATATGCCATTCCAATGCTGCTGGTTGAGCGTCTGGAGATGGTCGCGGCCGGTGATATTGAGCAGGTGGCTAACAGGGAGGTTCTGCAATATCGGGGGCAGGTAACTCCTGTACTACGCTGGAACCGAATTATGGATGCTGAAGAAATACAGAGTGATGAATTTTGCTGTCTGATTCTTGCGGATAATGATAAACGTATGTGCCTGCAGGTGGACAGGATCGAGGATATTCTTGAGGCTGAACTGCATATCAGCATGAAATCTTCGGAGCCACTTCTTCTTGGTACGGCAATCATTCAGGGTAAGGCAACGGAAGTCGTGGATGTGTTTGAATTGCTGAAAGTAGCCAATCCCGACTGGTTTTGTGGAAAAGAGGATGTGCATGAGCGCCGCAAGGTATTATTTGTCGAGGATGCACCATTCTTTCGCACGATGCTAACACCTGTTCTGGAAAGCCAGCATTTTGAGGTCTGGCATGCCGGCGATGGGCAGCAAGCATGCGAGATTCTGGCGGAAAAGATACCGGATATTGTTTTGACGGATATCGAGATGCCTCGCATGGATGGTTATGAACTGGCCAGGCGTATTCGACAGAACGAACGATTCGAAGGGGTTCCTGTTATTGCCATTGCATCATCTCCTCCGGCTGAGAGTGATGAGCGCAGGCGATTGTTTGATGTTGTACTGGGCAAGACCGACAAGGATGCGCTGACGGCCTGTTTGTCGGAAATTAATCAGCCGCTGCTCCCGAGAAACAGTAAAGATAAGGATGTTGCGATGTTCAGTGGCCCGATGCTGGTTGGAGGAAGGTCCGGTGAATAATGCATTGGGGGAGCTGTTCAGTTGTCGAGTCGGGGAACAATGGCTGGGATTGCCCGTTGATCAGGTGCTGGAGGTGGTAAATCATCAGCGGGTAACGCCGATGCCCTTTTCACCGCCCTATATTCTTGGTCTGATGAATTTGCGAGGGCAGATTATTACGCAAGTTGATGTGCGCGTACTGACAGGGCTGGATGTGTCGGAACAGCAACAACGAGTCTATGTGGTGATTGTTCGCTCCGGGTCGGGTGAAAGTGTAGGTCTTGTTGTTGATGAGGTGGGGTCGGTGAGCGCGGCTGAGCTGTCTGCATATGAAAAAATTCCTGACACCCTGGCATCAGTCTGGCAAAAAGTTGGTGAAGGCGTGATCAAGGATAACGAGCATGTGGTGGTGATTGTGAATGTAAATCGCTTGCTGGAGCTTAGCCTGCCGTCTGGCCAGGACCATATTGGTTGCGAAAATACTCCTGATACCGTGCTCCACTGAATCTGAGACCGCACAATAATTGTGCTTATAGTTCCAAAGGAAAGTGACTATAATCTGGTTATCTGAAATGGATTAGTAAGAGGCGTAGTTCCGAGGCCTTCTCTTTTTCATCAGCAGATTAAATTAATAATACGAGAGAGCGCTGAAACAGTGAAGATAAGCCTGTTGATTGCAGATGACAGCCCTGTGTTCAGGCATTTTCTGAAGCAATGCATTGCGGATATGAAGGGGATCGAAATCGTGGGTGAAGCACGAGATGGTGTTGATGCCCTGGAAAAAATGCAGGCACTACGTCCGGATGTGATGACGCTGGATATGACCATGCCCCGGCTTGACGGCATCCAGGCCTTAAGGGCAATGCGGCGAAGAAAAATAGGAACCAAGGTCATTGTGCTGACAAGCAGTGATGAGCCAGAAGCCAAGCTGGTTGTTCAGGCATTGAGTGAGGGGGCAAGCGAGTTTGTGCTCAAACCTAATGGTTTTTCCGGACAAGCAAAAAAAGAGCTTTCGGATTCTCTGCAGCTTTTGCTTCGGTCTGTGGTGCGCAAAACAAAGCCTGTGGCCAGGCGGGAGCCAGCCAGAATGGACAGGGTTTCACGGAGCACATCTTGTCCGGATGTGCTTGCTATTGGTGCCAGTACCGGTGGTCCGGCTGCATTGCAGGAATTGTTTGGCCGCTTGCCAGTTTCTTTCCCACTCCCAATTGTGGTGACCCAACATATGCCAGCCAACTTTCTGCGTTGTTTCGTGGATCGTCTGGATCATGAGTTGTCGCAAAATGTTTGTCTGGCCGAGGAAGGAATGCCGCTTGATGCAGGGGCAATTTATTTTGCACCGGGAAACAGGCATCTGCAGATTGTGCGGCAGGACCATGCGTTGCGTTGCCATCTCAGTGATGCCCCCCCCGTACATCATTGTCGACCTGCTGTTGATCCCATGTTTTTTTCCCTGGCTAAACTTGCGCCTCTTGTGCGTACGCTGGCTGTCGTACTGACCGGTATGGGAGAGGACGGTGCCGCCGGTAGCGTTGCCTTATGTCGGAGTGATGGTTATATTATCGTGCAGGATGAAGCAAGCAGTGTTGTCTGGGGGATGCCCGGAGCAGTGGTTGATCGTGGCGGGGCTCATGAAGTCGTTCCTCTGGAGAATATCGCCGAGAATATCATGAACCGGTGTCTGAAGTCGCCATGATGCCTGGAGGGAGTAGTGCAGGAGGAGGAGTTCGAGTTTTTCCGTAAGCTTCTTCTTGGGCAAAGTGGTTTTGCACTGGAACGCCAGAAAATGTACTTATTGCAGGGGCGCCTGAAGCCATTGCTGGTAGAACATGGTATCTCCATGCGCGAGCTTGTTGTCCGTCTCAGAAGCGAAGAGCAGGTTTTGATGAGGCAGGTTGTTGAAGCCATGATGACCTCGGAAACCTTGTTTTTCCGGGATGATTATCCGTTTGATGCCCTGTGTACAATAATTCTCCCGAAATTTGCGAATACCTCTGGCCAGATTCGGATTTGGTCGGCGGCCGCGGCGACAGGTCAGGAGGCCTATTCCATTGCCATGTCGGTGGCCGACAGAGTGCCGCACATATTTCCCCGCCTGAGTATTATGGCGACGGACATCTCTGCAAAAGCTCTGGCGCGAGCAAAAGCTGGAATATATTCTGATATGGAAGTCCGGCGCGGGGTGTCTGATGCACTGCTGGCGAAGTTCTTTGAGCGAGATGGAGGCCATTGGAAGATTCGACAGCATATACAGCGCAAGGTTTATTTCCAGGAGGTTAATCTGGTGGCAGATGACTTACCCTGCCGCATGCATGCCGCGGGATCCTTCGATGTTATTTTTTGCAGGAATGTGCTGATTTATTTTGATGCGGAAGTGCGCAGGAAAGTCATTGATAACCTTTCCCGTTGTATGAATGCTGACGCTTTTTTGCTGACAGGAGGAGCCGAGAAGGCGGAAGGTGTCCGGTCAGTATGGCAGCGTATTCCTGTTGGGAGGCATCATATATGGCGGCTGATGGAAAGGGCTCGATGAGGCGGTTGTCTCTCGGGGTCGGAGAGTGACTCTTTTGCGTAAGTCGGTGATAATATGCTGATTCGGGATATCATGAATGACAACCCTGTCCATGTTTCTCCCCGTTCAACTCTTAGTATGGTTGTTGCCCTTATGGTCGAGAAAAATATCGGCTTTATGGTTGTGTCAGAGAATGGCCGGGCAGTTGGGGTGTTAACTGAAGGGGATCTGGTAAGCCTTGCTGCCAGAGGAATTGATATGACCAGTGCCCAGGCGAGAGAATATATGCATTCTCCTGTGTTCACCGTGCAAATGGATGCCAGTGTATTTCATGCCTATGATGCGATGGTGCTGCGGAAAATCAGGCACCTGGTGGTTAGTGATCATAACGGGCTGTTGGCGGGTGTGGTCACCATGTCCAATTTTATTGCCAATCTGGCTATTGGGCATTTTTCAGAGCTGCAGCGTGTGACAGATATCCTGCACCCGGTGAAAGTGACCGTGACGACACAGACGCCGCTTGTTGAAGTGATTCGTCTGATGGATCAGTACAAACATGCCATGGTTGCTATTGATGAAGGCGGGCAGGCTGTTGGCATATTGACCTCCCGAGGTGTTGCGCGCCTGTGGCATATGACACAGGGAGAAATGACCGAAACGAAAATGGCTGATGTTATGCGTCCGGTACACACCATTCATTATCGGGAGTTTGTACCGGAAGCATCGACATTGATGAAGCAATACCGTACGCGTCATCTAATCGTTGTCGGTGACCAGGGTCAGTATCAGGGATTGCTTACGATCAGCGATGTGGCACATAGCGTCGAAGGTCGCTATGTCGAGTTCATGCGTTCGCTTATGCGTGATGCTGAGGCTGGTTTTCCGGCAGCAGGAGAACAGGATAATGCGCTTTTCGAACGCAATCCGAATGCGGTGTTCTTCTTCGATCTTGATGGAAAGATTTGCCATATTAACCCGGCATGTATTCTGTTAACCGGCTATGCATCTGAGGCACTGCAGGGAAAGTCACTTGAGCTGTTGTGTGCCGCTGACAGTTACAGCAGTGCATTGAGGGCATTTTCGTCAGCCAGAGCGGGCGAGGCGCAAAGCGTGCAGGTCCAGTTATGCGGAAATGGGGGTGAACCTGTTTATACCTTCATGAGTTTTGTCCCGGTTGTATCTGGCGGAGTGGTTGATGGCATCTATGCCGTCGCCTTTGATATTACCGAGCGGATATTATATGAGAATCGCTTGTATCGATATTCCCAGGCGTTGCAACAGGCGAATGAAGCCATTGTGATTGCAGATCACGCGGGCGTTATTGAATTCGCCAATCGTCGTATGCATCAACTGTTTGGATGTTATGACGGAGAATTGTCCGGTCGATGTGTTTTTGATTTTGAATATCTGCAGGGGGAAGAAAGTACATATCGTGCACATGTGTGGCCTGCAATTACAAACGGGATGCCGTACAAGGGCGAGTTTCTGCATCAGGATGTGCAGGGACGGCGTCTGGCGCTGGAGGTTTCCTGTGCCCCGGTGTGCCTGCCGGATTCCGGGCATCCTGTTTTTTTTACCATTATCTATGAAGATATGTCTGACAAACAGGCACGAACAGCACAAATGTTGCATGCCCAGAGAATGGAAACGGTTTCTATTCTCGCCGCCGGTGTTGCCCATAATTTTAACAATTATTTAGGGGCGTTCAGCGCTTCGGTATATATGATCAGGCAACAGCTTTCTGACAGGCCAGAGGTGGTCGAGCGTCTGGACAAGTTACAGAAGCTGACAAATGGCGCGGCTGCGCTGGTTGATCAGTTGTTGACGTTTTCGCGCAAGGACAGAACGCCACCGGAGGTTTTTTCCTGGTCTCAGCTGGTTGCGGAAACACGTGGGCTGGCGCGTGTGTTTATTCCACGAAATGTCGCGCAACATTGGGATGTTGATGAAGGTATTTGCATGTATGGCAGCGCCGGACAAATTCAGCAGTTGTTGCTGAATTTACTAAAGAATGCCTGTGATGCAGTCAGGAATGCCGAGAATCCGGAAATTCGAGTGTGTCTGAAAACTGTTATGCTGGAAGACGAGCAGCTTTTGCGACGGAGAAAGGCATTAGGTGAGGATTATGTTATGCTGATGGTGAAAGATAACGGATGTGGCATTGATGAGCATGACAGGAAATTTATTTTTGATCCGTTTTTCACGACTAAAGGAGAAGATGAAGGAACCGGCTTGGGGCTTTCGATGGTCTATGCGGCGGCGCAAGCCCATCATGGTTGGGTTGATGTCTGTTCTGAGCCTGGAGAGGGTTGCGAATTTCGGCTTTATTTCCCAAAGATCCAGCGCGGAATCGAACCGGCATATGCGGATGTCGGGAATATGGTGATTAAATGATAAAATTCGTTGGACGGTTGCATGTCAGGCGTGCTTGCATTATTATGAGATAAGGGGATATTTTGAAATCGGTTTTGTTTGTCAGGCAGCCTATTTTTGATGCGGAGCAGCGGGTTTATGCCTATGAGCTGGTCTACCATGTGGCCAGGGAACATGATGAGGATCGGCTGATTACGATGGAAGGGTTGCAGGAGCTGTTGCGACATTTTTCTGCAGGCAGATCATCCTCAGAAAATGTCTTTATCAATGTATCCTGGCCTTTTCTGCACAATGAACTTCGCAATGCGACGTGTCCGGATTTGTTTTCGCTGGAAGTTCAAGGGGGGCTTTCCCAAGACAATAACGAGGCAGGGTTGCTGAGGCAATGGAAACAAAAGGGATTTATTATTGCTCTGGATGATTTTGCAGAGGTGGATACCTCTCTGTTGGCCGTCGTGGATGTCGTCAAGATTGATATTATGACTTATGACGGGGATTTGGAAGAACTTGTGCGGATGTTGCGGAAATATGATGTAAAACTGCTTGCTGTGGAAGTGGAGACATATGGGCAGTTTGAGTTGTGCAAGCGTCTTGGATTCGACTTTTTTCAGGGGTACTTTTTTCATCAGCCATCGTTGCTTGTTGATAATGAGGCGATTGAGGGCAATAAAGGGCGTTTGTTGCAATTGATGAATCAAGTAATGAAGGCAGAGCTTCCTACCGATCTTGAACGGGATATTTCGCATGATTTGTCCCTTTCCTATAAATTGTTGTGCTATATCAATTCAGCATCCATTGGCTTGCGTCGCAAGGTGGATTCCATCGCACATGCCCTGACCTTGTTAGGTCTGGATAATATACGCACATTTATAACCCGTTTGTTGATGATGGAACTCTCCGATCAAAAGCCGGAAGAGCTGTTGGCATGTGCATTTGTCCGGGGGCGCTTTCTGGAATTGCTGGCCATCGGAAGCAAGGAAGAACAGCATGCCAATGACTATTTTGTTCTTGGTATGTTTTCTCTGCTTGATGTGATGCTGGATATGCCATTGGAACGGGCACTTGCTCCTGCATCGCTGCCGGTGCTGGTGAAGGATGGTCTGTTCCGGGAAAACAGTGTTCCGGCCATGCGGCTGGAGCTTATCCGGGCGCTGGAGAAGGCTGACTGGTCAACGATATCGGCATTGGCAGAGGCGAGTACCCTAAAGGGCGTTGAAATCGCCTCGCTGTATCGAAAGGCGGCTGAATGGGCTGATGAGCAAATATCCTTTCTGAATTCTCTTTAG
>WFNX01000036.1 GCA_015488375.1 Mariprofundaceae bacterium
CCACTGAGCAGATACTGCCGGGCCGCATGCATATCCATCTCGGCCACCAGCCGAACGTCTTCACCGGGCATTCGGTTTAACTGTCGCAGGGTCTCCGCACTGGCACGACGCGCTGCAGAACGCAGCCATTGCGGGCGACCACCCTCATCCAGACGTGCTGCCTAGAGCATCCAGGCCACAGCTTCCGTTTCCGGCACCTGCTTGCTGATCGCCGGCCCCGACTGCAACACCTTTTCCGCCAGTTCCTGCGTTAATGCGGGATGTTCCAGCACCTTTGTCAGCATGGCCAGGGCCCGCCCCGGTTCATCCTGATACACCCACCATTGGGCAATCCAGAAATAGGCGTAAGGCACCAGCGGATAATCGGGCAAATCTTCAAGAACCGTTTGCACTTCCCGGTAAGCGCCCGGCAGATGCAGCTCCAGCATCACCTGGGCCTTGCGAAAACGGGCCTCATCGCGCAAGACCGGATCATGCTGCTGGATATATCGATCCAGACCCTGCAATACCTCTTCAGGATCTTCGGCAGTCCGTGCCTGCGCCACCAGTGCCATCAGTTCGGCAGACGTGGCCGGCGGCTTCGCCAGCCCCCGGAGCGGAGTTTGCTGCTGCGGTTTAATGACCAGTTCCGTTTTTTTCGGCTGACAACCGGCCAGCAACAGGGCCAGACCCATAACCCATGGCAAAATCACAGCAAGACGTAACATTGAACAGCGACCCCCGGAACACTATCGTATGAGCAATATGAATTCGGACTCTAGACCCCAATCAGAAGCAGGCCAACTGTTCGTCGTCGCCACCCCCATCGGAAACCTGGCGGATATAACATTCCGGGCCGTCGAAACCCTGAACAACGTCGATCTCATTGCTGCCGAAGACACCCGCAACAGTCGCAAACTGTTACAACATTACAATATTCACACCCCCATGATTGCGTTACACGACCATAACGAACGCAACATGATTGCCCATATCCGCGCGCTGCTCGAAGAAGGCAAGTCGCTGGCCCTGATCTCCGATGCCGGCACCCCCCTGATCAGCGATCCCGGTTATCGACTGGTGCAGACCCTGAAAGCCGATGGCTTTGATGTCATTCCCGTTCCGGGCGCCAGCAGCATGACCGCCGCCCTGAGTAGCTGCGGCCTGCCTGCCTGCCCCCTGCTCTTTCTCGGCTTTTTGCCGCGCACGGGCAAGGCGCGCAAGGCCGCATTGCTGCGCATGTCGCAGGGCGACTATACCTCCATGATTTTCGAATCCCCGCATCGCCTGCTGAAAACATTGCAGGAGCTGGCACAGCTTGCCGGCCCGCAACGCCGGGCCTGCGTCGCCCGTGAAATCACAAAATTGCATGAAGATATTCGCAACGACACGCTCGCCGAACTCATTGATTATTACCGGCAGCGCAGCATTAAAGGCGAATGCGTGATTCTGCTGGCGCCGGATGATAGCTCAGCCCATACGAGGGCAATCAGCGATGAGGAAATCCTGGCCTGCTCCCGGCAGCCTGAATTCGCCGCCCTGTCACCCTCAGCCCGGGCCAGGGAAGTGGCAAAACGACTGGGTATCGACAAGGCACGGGTCTATCAGTTGCTTGTCGGGCACACGCATCAGCAACATCCATGAGCACTGCCGCCGGCCAGCAGGGTGAACAGGCCGCCTGCGACTATCTGCAGCGTCACGGCTACCGCATTCTGGCACGCAATGTACGGCTGGCGCGTGGTGAACTGGACATTATCGCATACAAAAAGCAACTGCTGCTCTTTATCGAAGTCAAAACACACCGCAACCGGGAATCGGCCCTGCTGGCAATGACCGCTGACAAATGTCGTCGCCTGCAATCCGCAGCCAATGCCTGGCTGGGCCGGCATCGACAATATGCGGCGTTGCAATGCCGCTTTGATTTAATCATGCTAACGCCAAGAGATGGCTGGCTGAAATGGCCGGCTTATCGGATTGAACATATCAGGGACATCATCAGGTAAGCATATGCAGGGCATGATTCAACAGGCATTCAAAGACGGCATCGCATTGCGACAGCAATGCATGACGGAATTACCGGACACACTGCTTGCCGCAGCGAACATCATGGTCGCTTGCCTGCAACAGGGCGGCAAGATTCTGGCCTGCGGCAATGGCGGTTCGGCAGCCGATGCCCAGCATTTTGCCGGTGAACTGGTCAACCGCTTTGAAATGAACCGGCCGGGGCTGGCTGCCATTGCCATGACCCATGATGCCTCGGTAATCACCAGCATCGCCAATGATTTCTCCTTCGAACAGATTTATGCGCGCCAGATCGAGGCGCTGGGCCGTGCCGGCGACGTATTGCTGGCCATTTCCACCAGCGGCCGCTCTCCCAACGTGCTGCAGGCCGTACAGCAGGCGCAGCGCCAGCAGATGCCGGTCATCGCATTAACCGGCAAGGATGGCGGCGCGCTATGTCGCCACCCGGCAGTCAGCGTCCCGATCAACATCAATCATCCATCCACACCGCGCGTGCAGGAAATGCATATTACCTGTCTGCATATCCTGTGTACGTTGATTGATCATCAAATGTTCGGGGAGAACACACCATGAGTATTCGCACGCCCTCATTCAGGTCCATGAAAACCACGCCACTCTGCAAAAAGAAAGTCGATAGTCGCGAACAGGATTTTGCCGCTCCCTATCAGGCCGCCGGCAGCTTCAATGATTTTCTGTGCAGCCTGCCCAATCTCGGGGTCGCCGGTGAACTGTTCATGATCCGCGATGCCATCGTCACCGCACATCGCAAAAAACATGCCGTGATTATGGCCTGTGGCGGCCAGATATTCGACACAGGGCTCAGCCCGCTGCTGACCCGTCTGATTGAGCAGGGCCTGATTACCGGGCTTGCCCTGACCGGCGCGGCCATGATCCGGGATGTCGAAATTGCCATCTACGGCAATACCTTCACCTCCAGCATGGCCGCCATTCGTGCCGGGGAAATCATTGTGCCGGAGGAAACGGGGAAAATCATCAACGATGCCATTAACCTCGGATCTACGGAAAACTGGGGTATTGGTCGCAGCGTAGGCAAGCGCCTGATGAACGGCGAATTTGAACATCTGGAGCATTCGGTCATGGCCACGACCTTCCGCTATGGCGTTCCTGTCTCCGTACACCCGGCCATGGGCGCGGATTCCTTTCATTTTCATCCTGCCGCCCATGGCGAATCGATGGGAGCATCGGCCATGCTGGATGTGCGCCTGCTCACCGGCATGCTTGCCGCCGCTTCAAATGGTGTCATCCTGAACGTCGCCTCCAGCGCGGTCATGCCGCGTATTCTGCTCATGGCACTCAGCGCGGCGCGCAATCTTGGCAACAAGGTTGAAAACCTGCACACTGTCATGCTCGATGTGAGCTGCGACACGGCAACTTCGGCCGCATGTATCGAGCGTTTATCGCGTCCCGGCGGTTCCTTTGCAAAGCTTCAGGGACCGGACGAAATCATGGTACCCCTGCTGTTTTCCGCCGTACTGGAAGCCCTGGGCAGGGATATCAGTTAATCTGTTCATCACAGGAGAATTTCACATGCAACGACGTATGACCTTGTTCCTCATGCTGCTGGCCCTGCCATTATCCGGCTGCGTCACGGCCGCGGTCGTCGGCGGCACAGCCGCAGGCAGCGCCGCCTTTGATGAACGAACCATCGGCACGCAAACTGACGATGTCGCCATCGGCACATCCATCAACACCCGCCTGATGGCGGAAAAGGATATGCCGTCACGCTGGGTCAGCGTGCAGGTAATCGACGGTGTCGTGTATCTGACCGGCTATCTTCCCACCCGTGAGCATGTTGAACGTGCCGTCTATATCGCCCGGCATGTCAACGGTGTACGCGAAGTACGCGCGGATGAGCTGAAAGTCGGTGAGCCTGCAGCCCTGGCCATCGTTTCGGATTCCTGGATCACGACCAAAATCAAAAGCGCATTGCTGGCCGACCCTGTTGTTTCCGGTTTCAGCATTCATGTGGAAACCGTCGATGGCAAGGTGTACCTGACCGGCATCGTCGGCAATCGGAAACATCGCCAGCGCGCCGTGGATATCGCCCGTTCCACTGCCGGTGTAACGGCCGTGATCGACCTGATGCAAGCCCGGCAAAAATGAACGCATCACTGACGGGGCTTGAGCAAGCCATCGATCAGGTGCAACGGTGGAAACAGCAACAACAAACCATTGTCTTTACCAATGGCTGCTTTGATCTCTTGCACCCGGGGCATATTGATTACCTTGAAAAAGCAAGGGCACTGGGCGATCGTCTCATTATCGGCCTGAACGACGACGATTCCATTCGCCGGCTCAAGGGCCGGCATCGCCCGGTCAATCCGCTGGCGGATCGTGCCACAATACTGGCCGCCCTGCGTGCCGTGGACATGGTCGTACCCTTCAGTGAAGACACTCCACTGAAACTTATCTGCGCCCTGCGGCCGGATATCCTGGTCAAGGGCGGCGATTATCAGGCCGATGATATTGTCGGCGCCAAAGAGGTGCGCCGGTATGGCGGAAAAGTTGTCATCATGCCTTTTATCGACGGCCATTCATCCACTGGACTGATTCAGCGCATCATTCGCCTTGGCCGCGGGATGGATTAAATGTCGCCAAAGCTGTGCATTGTCGCCGATGCGCACATCTATGCCGCAGGCGACGCATTTTCACATATTCCCGGCCATCGCACCGAACTGCATATTCTCGAACATGGAGAGATTACCCGTCAGGCATTGCAACATGCCGATGTGCTGATCACCCGTTCCTCCACCCGCGTCAATGCCGACCTGCTATCCGGGACGCCGGTACGTTTCGCTGCCACGGCCACCATTGGTGATGACCATTACGACAAGGATTACCTCGCCGCGCAAGGCATCGCCTTCGCCAATGCGGCCGGTTCATCCACCAACTCGGTCATCGAATACATGCTTACGGTCCTGCTTGAATTGCATGTGCGCGACATCATTTCGCTGCCGCAAATCACGCTGGGCATTATTGGTGCAGGCCGAATTGGCGGGCGCCTGCAACACATTTGCCAATCACTCGGCATGCGCGTGCTGGTTAATGACCCGCCCAGAGCCAGAGCGGAGACTGATGGCAACTTTTATGCACTGGATGAACTGCTGGAGCGTTGCGATGTGCTGGCCCTGCACACGCCCCTGAACCGTACAGGCCGGGATGCCACCATACACTTGCTCAACAGGGACACGCTGCGCCGTTTTCGGGGCCGTGTCGTCATCAATGCCGCACGCGGCGCCTGTATCGACAATCAGGCGCTGTTCGACTGGCTCTCATGCAACCCGCGACACCATGCCGTACTCGATTGCTGGGAACATGAACCGCAGCCGGCCCCCGCATTGATCGCACATCCCCGCATGCTGCTGGCCACACCCCATATTGCCGGCCATTCTCTCGACGGAAAAGCAGCCAATACCTGGTATGTCTATCGCGCCCTGTGCCGCTGGCTGGGCACAGAACCGCAATGGAATGTTTGCGACAGCCTGCCCGTGGCTACAGAAATCAGGGATATTCATTGTACTGATGATGTATGGCATAACCTGCATCAGGCAGCCACGGCCCTGTACCCGATTGCGCGGGACCATGCCTTCATGCAATCGCTGGCGGCGCAGCGCGGCGCACAGCTTGCCGCCGCATTCAATCACTATCGCCGCCATTATCCCGTGCGACGCGCCTGGTCGCAGCAGGGCATTCAGTTTACACAGGCCGATGAACGCACGCTCATGCTGGCGCGTACCATCGGCATGAAAATCGTCTAGGATGCACATATGAAACATCAACAGCTTTCCGACAATCATCTGGTCTGGATGGATCTCGAAATGACAGGACTGGATCCGCAGCAGGACAGCATTCTTGAAATAGCCACGGTCATTACCGACAGTGAACTGAACATCGTGGCCGAAGGCCCCAATCTCGTCATCCATCAGCCCGACCACGTACTTGCCGGCATGGATGAATGGTGTCAGAGCCACCACGGGGCATCAGGGCTGACCGAGCGCGTACGCCAGTCCACCCTTTCGCTGCAGGATGCAGAGCAACAGACACTGGCATTCATCCGTCAGTATGTCCCCGAACGTGCCTCACCGTTATGCGGAAATTCCATTCATCAGGATCGCCGCTTTCTCGTGCGTTATATGCCGCAACTGGAGGCATGGCTGCATTATCGCAATATCGACGTCAGCACGATCAAGGAACTGGCGCGTCGCTGGTATCCTGATTTCAAACCACCGGCAAAAAGCGAAACGCATCTGGCACTGGCCGATATTCGCGAATCCATCGCCGAACTTGCCGCTTACCGCCAACATCTGTTTGTCAAATAGCTGCCTGTTGAGGCAATTGCATACGCTGTGATTTCAGTCACTTCGTAAGACGCACGTTCCTTCAAGCATACGCACCCGGCATATCTGCCGCAGGAGTTTGAATCATGCGTTTTGCAATCATTATAACGGCCGTGCTCTCGCTGACTCCGTTCAGCCTTGCCTTTGCGGCAGACAACAAGGATCTCCGCCAGGCTCTGGACGAGGCCCTGCAGATGCGCGCCAAGGAATTTGCCCCGGAACATTTTACCCAGGCGCAGACACTGGCTGAACAGGCCCGCAGCAACCCGCAGCATATCGATGAAGCCTATGTGCGCGCACAGCAGGCTGCCGAACTGGCCCAGAAATTCAGCCAGCGCTATGCCGACCTCGTTGATTCACGCGATCGCATGCTGCTGGCCGGCAAGGAAAACCTGCGTGCCGACCTTGCCGCCCGGGCGGAAAAGGACTTTGCCAAAGTCGTACTCGATCATGAACATGGCAATATCCGCAAGGCGGACAGGGAGGCCGGATTCGCGCATACCACCATCCATGCGGCCCAGGTTGTTGCCGCCCGCAAACAATTTGTCAGCCC
>WFNX01000037.1 GCA_015488375.1 Mariprofundaceae bacterium
GGCTATCAAGTTTGGTGGTCCGGCGGTAAACAAGTCCGTAAAAATGCCTGCCTGGGAAGATACCTTTACTGAAGAAGAGATTCAGCAACTGGTTGGTCATATTCGTACTCTGTGCTGTGAGCAGGAATTGGTACGAGGCGTGAATTTCAGGTAACTTGAGAAACGTGCCTATGAAATGCTCCTGCCCGACGGGCAGGAGCATTTTTACTTTCTAATGGTCGCACGCAGGATCGAAATGGTGTTTTCAGGTTATGGCGGTTTGCGCTTCCTTGATGGGAATCCGGGCTGTTGAGCGTTCCAGAATAGTGACAATTTCCGCTGAGTGCGATCCTAGGATATCGGCCAGTGTTTGCTGATCCAGTACCTCCATGAATGCCCGGCGAGCCTGATACAGCACGCGCTTCAGCGAGCAGGCGGGGCTGATCGAACAGTTATTGTTGTCCTTGTCGAAGCACTCCAGCAGGTTCATATGTGGCTCAGTTTGGCGAATGATGGTGCCGATATTGATTTGTTCCGGCGGAAATGCCAGGTGCATGCCGCCATTTTTGCCGCGGATCGTGGTGATCCAGCCGTTATGTGATAACTGGTGCACAACCTTGACCAGGTGATTGCGCGAAATGTTATAGGCTTTAGCAATTTCACTGATGGTCACGCGCTTTTCGCGATGCACGCCCAGATAAATCAGCACGCGAAGAGAGTAATCGGTATAAATCGTTAGTTGCATGGAGACTAATCATAGACGCTGTTGACATCTTTTGTCCAGTGGGTTTAAACTCGCATTCTTCATACACGGAATAACGGTATGGGATATTTTGCATTAAGATCAGAGGAGGAACGAATGAGTACAGTTTATGAGCAACTCGGCGGTGAAGCTGCCATTGATGCGGCCGTCGATATTTTTTATCGCAAGGTGCTAGGCGATCATTATGTGAATCGCTTTTTCGAAGGCGTGGATATGGAAAAGCAGGCGGCCAAGCAAAAAGCCTTTCTGACCATGGTGACCGGTGGTCCTAACAATTATACCGGCAAGGACATGCGTGAAGGGCACAGGCATCTGGTGAAAATGGGCCTGAACGATGCGCACTTCGATCATATCCTTTGCCATCTGCGTTCGACCCTGGCGGAACTGGGCGTGGCACAGGAACTGATTGATACTGTTATCAGCGTCGCTGAAAGCACGCGTGACGACGTACTGGATCGCTGATATGCATTTGGAAACCTTTATCCCCGCTTTTATTTTATTTGCAGTGCTTGGACTGGTGCTGCCGCTGGTGCTGTCCAATATGGCGGAGAAAGGGCGGCTGATGCCCGGGCCGGACGATGAGGCCGATGCAGGTGCATCTGCCGAACCATCCGTCTATGAACAGATCGGCGGAGCAGCGGCCGTGGATGCAGCCGTGGATGTCTTTTATCGCAGGGTGCTTGCCGATGCCTATGTCAACCGCTTCTTTGAAGGTGTAGATATGGAGAAGCAGGCAGCCAAGCAAAAGGCATTTCTGACCATGGTTATGGGTGGCCCGCATAATTATACGGGTAAGGACATGCGCGAAGGGCACAGGCATTTGGTAAAAATGGGGTTGAATGACTCTCATTTCGATCATATTCTGATGCATCTGCGTGCCACGCTGGCTGAGCTGGGCGTGTCCGAAGATCTGATCCAGACGATTATCGGTGTGGCTGAAAGCACGCGGGATGATGTGCTGGATCGCTGAGTGTTGGGATTGACATCCGTCGCATGAAGGCATCCGGTAAACGGATGCCTTCTTTATTGAAGCTGAAATAGCAAAGAGGATTGAATGTATGCCGACAATTACATTTGAAGGAAAAGACTTTTCCTGCACGGAAGGGGAAACGATTCTGGATTGCATGACCCGTCAAGGCGTTATGTTGCCTTCCTCCTGCCAGAGCGGGGCCTGTCAGACCTGCATGATTCGTGCGCTCAAAGGGAATCCGCCTGAAGAGTCCCAGCAGGGCCTGAAGGATACACTGAAGGCGCAGGGCTATTTTCTGGCCTGCATTTGTCGGCCGACTGAAGATATGACCATTGGCCTGTCTTCGGTGTCGCCGCGGTTTTCAGCAAGGGTGCTGGAAAAGCGATTGCTAAATGAAACCGTGGTACGGATTCGCTTACAGCGACCGCAGGATTTCAGCTACAGGGCAGGCCAGTTTATCAATCTGGTACGTCCGGAGGATGAGCTGACGCGCAGTTATTCCCTGGCTTCCTTGCCTGATGAGGATTTTCTCGAACTGCATATCAAACGTGTGCCGGACGGGCAGATGTCCGGCTGGGTGTTTGATCGGCTGGCTGAAGGCGATGATATCAGTTTCTTTGGTCCGGCAGGTGATTGCTTTTATATTCCCGGCAAGGCGGATCAACCATTATTGCTGGTAGGCACCGGCACCGGGCTGGCGCCATTGTACGGGATTTTCCGCGATGTTCTCAAACACGAGCATCGCGCAGAGGTTCATTTGTTCCATGCCAGCCTGGCCGAGGCGGGGCTCTATCTTCAGGACGAGCTTCGAGCCTTTGCGGCGCAACATAAACATTTTCATTATGTGCCCTGTGTATTGCATGGCGAGGTGCCGGAAGGCGGGCTGCAGGGCAATATCACGGAGCTTCCTCTAAAGGTTTTGGGCTCATTGAGCGGTTATCGTGTCTTCCTTTGCGGTGATCCTCCCATTGTGAATGCCTTGCGACAGAAATGTTTTCTGGGCGGGGCCTCGATGCAGGATATTCATTCCGATCCGTTTGTATTCACACCGCAGAGCTCCTGACGGCGGTATTGGTGCTTGCTTCGGTTGGTGCGACTGGTATGCTCTGCCGCAGCAATTCATGGGAGGCTGGTTTAATATGCATTTAGAGACATTCATTCCTGCGTTTATTCTCTTTTCCGTGCTCGGTCTGGTTTTGCCGGTCGTGCTGTCAAATGTTGCAGAGA
>WFNX01000038.1 GCA_015488375.1 Mariprofundaceae bacterium
GGGCAATGATCGCACTGGCTGCCTGCTCCGCATTCATCCCCAGCGGCGCTCCGAATTGCGCACAGGCCGCCAGCGCCAGTTCGCGATGCAACGGCATGCGACCGGCCAGCCGGGCATCGGCAGGAATATGCCCCAGCACAAGATTGGCGTCAGTAACCGTCGCCTGCGTTCCACCCAGGCCGTAGCAAGCCGGTCCCGGCCGGGCACCGGCCGATTCCGGCCCCAGACGGGGCAGGCCCGCATCATCAATCCAGGCCAGTGATCCGCCGCCGGCACCAATGGTGTGAATATCCATCATCGGCACCGCCACCGGCATGCCGGCAATCTCGCCCCCGGTCATCATGCCGGCATGCCCCTCGAGCATGGCAACATCCGTGCTGGTCCCCCCCATATCAAAACTGAGAATACGGGACATGCCGGTCATCTCCCCGACATGACGGGCGGCAACCAGCCCCCCGGCCGGACCCGAAAGGACAAGTCGAACCGCCTGATCACCGGCCTGCGCCGCATCCATCACGCCACCGGCAGAGTGCATGACAAAAAACTGTCGTGGTGCAATCCGCTGGCTGATGCGCTGTAAATAGCGCTGCACCAGCGGCCCGACATAGGCATTGAGAAATGTGGTGGATGCCCGCTCAAACTCACGGTACTCCGGCAGAATGCGATGCGACAGTGAGGCAAAAAGATGTCCGGGCAACCGTTCTGCCAGCCGCTGTTCATGTTCAGCATTGAGAAAGGAAAACAGCAGACAGACAGCAACCGCATCATAAGGCGCGGCCCTTTCGGCCAGCTGTTCCAGATCCTCATCCGGACAGTCCTGAACAATGCGCCCGTCAGCATCGACGCGCGCGGGCAGGCCGGCGCAATCTGTTGCCGCTATCCATCGTTCCGCCCTAGCCGGACACAAATTGTACAAATCCGCACGGGTTTGCCGGCCGATTGCCAGCAAATCCTCAAACCCCTGATTGGTCACAAACAATACCCTGGCGCCTTTACGCTCCAGGATGGCGTTGGTTGCAACTGTCGATCCGTGCACCAGATGCAATGCTTCCGGAGCGACCCCCAGCGCCTCGATACCCCGGTGAATGGCCTGAAAAGGATCGTCGGGAGTCGACAACTCCTTGTGGAAATGCAGGCCATGCGCATCGGCCAGCACGAAATCGGTAAATGTTCCTCCGGTATCCACGCCCAGTAACATGCGCTCAACTCTATGCGGGAGAGGCATGGAAATCACGGCCACAGGTGATGCCCGGCTTATCCCCCGAAGGAGGGCAATTTTTGCTTTCGCCAAAGTTCGACTATAATGGAGCTTGTCAACGCCGCGCCAATGACATCCGTTGACAAAATCGGACAGCAATGGAGTAAGGTATCCCGATATGAACTGGACGTTGCAAATGTTCAAGCAGATTGCCACCGGCATCTCGGGCTTTTTCGGCCTGATCGGCGATATTGCCGATGTTCTGACACCGTTTGCGCCTTATTTGATTGCGCTTTCCGGCGCAGGCATTGTGATTCTGGCCTGCCTGAAAATATTTACGGAATGGGGGCAAAATCTCTATGCCTCGATTGTCTTTGTCGTTTCCGTATTCGTTGCTGCCATCGGCCTGCAGTTCATGGACGGCAAACAGGCCAGCCAGCAACTGGCGCAATACATGCCGCAAATGAATGACACCACCAAGTCCATTACTGAGAAAATACAGGGCTTTGCCGACGAACTGCAGCAGGAGTACGATAAAATCGATGCCAGAATCCAGAACGGCGGTGCCATTGCCGAGCATCATCGGCTCACCGTTACGGCCAAGGTTGGCAATGTTCGTACGCAGCCCGGGACGAATACGGAAATCAAATTCAGGCTGCCGCAGGGTGCCAGCGTCACCATGCTGTCACAGCAGGGAAAATGGTATCAGATCAGGGACAGTGAAGGGCACACCGGCTGGGCCCACCGCATGATTTTCGGACAGGCACAGACAGACGCCCCCTGAGGCGGACACTTGTATAATGGTGCGGAGCAAATACAGCCCGCCTCATGCGTCGGCAAACATCCGCCGGGCCACTTCGCGGAAATGCCGCACATAATGGATGCGGATTCCTTCCCGCACCGAATCGGGCAGTTCTTCAACATCCACCTGATTGGCCGCCGGTAAAATCACCTCCGTGATATGATGGCGTTTGGCGGCCAGTATTTTTTCCCGCACACCGCCAATCGCCAGTACCTCTCCCGTCAGCGTCAGTTCTCCGGTCATGGCCAGATGTGCCGGTGCCCGTTTCAGCGCCAGCGAAAGCAGGGCGGTCGCCATGGTAATGCCCGCCGAAGGACCGTCTTTCGGCACCGCACCCTCAGGCACGTGCAGATGGACAAATGCCTTGTCGAAAAAATCCTTTGTCCCTCCCAGCGAGGCAAGATTGGCCGTCACAAACGAATAGGCGATCTCCGCCGACTCCTGCATCACCTTGCCCAACTGGCCGGTCAGCTTCAGACCTCTTCGGTCACAATGCACCACCGCAGCTTCCAGCGTCAGCGTCGTACCGCCCATGGCCGTCCATGCCAGACCAATGGCCTGTCCAATACCATGCTTGATCCGCTTGTCACGGAAACGTGGCTTGCCGAGATACTGTTCCAGATCCTTCACCCCGATACGAACCGGAATATGAGCCTTGTCCTCCGCCAGCTGCCGCGCCACCTTGCGCAGCATTTTCTTCAACATTTGCTCAATCTGGCGCACGCCCGGCTCGCGCGCATAATCCTCAACCAGATGCCGCAATGCCGCCGGCGTCAACTGCACCTGCTGCCGGCTCAGACCATGCGCATCCAACTGCGCCGGCCACAAATGACGGCGCGCGATCTCCGCTTTCTCGCTGCTCATATAGCCCGGCAGGCGAATAATCTCGGCGCGATCGAGTAATGGCTCAGGCACGGTATCCAGCTGATTGGCGGTTAACAAAAACAGCACACGCGATAAATCGAAACGCACATCCAGATAATGATCCATAAAATCGGTATTCTGTTCCGGGTCCAGCACTTCCAGCAAGGCAGAGGCCGGATCGCCACGGAAATCGGCACCGATCTTGTCCACCTCATCAATCATAATCACCGGATTGGCCACTTCCACCCGTTTCATCGCCTGCATGATTTTGCCCGGCATCGCACCAATATAGGTGCGCCGGTGCCCCTTGATCTCGGCCTCATCGCGCATGCCACCGACAGAAAAACGGAAAAACGGCCGGTTAATCGCCTCGGCAATGGCCCGCCCCAGCGATGTCTTGCCCACGCCTGGCGGGCCGACAAACAGAATAATCGAACCACCGACTTCCTTTTTGCGTGCGCCGACGGCAATAAATTCCAGGATTCTCTCTTTTACATCCTGCAACCCGGCATGATGCCGGTCCAACGCCCTGCGCGCCTTGCCAAGGTGGTAGCGATCACGGCTGTACACGCCCCATGGCAGGGATACCAGCCAGTCCAGATAATTCCGGCTAACCGAATATTCCGGTGAAGCACTGTCGATACGGGCCAGCTTGTCCAGCTCCTCGTTAAATACCCTGGCGGCCTCCTCACTGAATTTCAGTTTCTCCGCACGCTTGCGGAAGGCCTCGATTTCTTTCTGCTGCGGATCCTCACTGATACCCAGTTCCTTCTGAATTTCACGCAATTGCTCCTGCAGAAAAAACTTGCGTTGCTGTTCGGAAACACGCTCATTGATATTTTCGCGAATCTTTGCCTGGACCTTGCTGACATTAAGTTCGCGATTCAGCAACGCCATGACCTTTTTCAGGCGGTCGAAAATCGGAAAGGTCTCCAGCACCTCCTGCAAATCGGCACGGCTGGCCGTGGTCATGCTGGCGGCAAAATCTGCCAGCCGGCTGGGCTCATCCACGCCAAAGCGGGAAGCAAACAGCCGCAACTCCTCCTCATACAAAGGATTATGTTGCAGCAACTCCTTGATGGTCTTGATAATCGCCACGGTATAGGCCCGCAGTTCGACATTATCCTCATAAGACGTCTGTGACGGATAACGCACGGCAACGCGGATCGGATGCTCGGAGGTTAAAAAACCGGCAATGACAAAGCGGCGCAGACACTCCACCACAAGATGAACGCCCTGCCCCTCAACCTCGATGGCCTTGACGATTCTGGCCACCACGCCCACTTCATACAGATTCTCCGGCTTGTAGGGAGCATGCTCATCGCGCACCAGCACCAGACCGACATAGCGTTCATGGCCCTCCGCCAGGGCATGTACGGCTTTGAGGGTTTCTTCCCCCTCATACGCCAGCGGCACCACCAGGCCCGGAAACAATGGCCGGTTGGATAATGGCAGGATGGTCAGCTGGGCCGGCAGTACCTCTTCAGCAACCACCAGTTGCTTGCCGGAGGCATCAACAATTTCAGGATCGTGAACAGTATCATTCATAAAGCTTTTTTAAGGAAAAACTCATATCATTTCAAGGCTTGATTTTGCACCATGCTCTCCGCACATTTGCAGCAATTCAGCCAAGGAGGATTATATGCGCAGCCTGAAGGGCATTTTTCTGTTGATTATTACCAATCTGCTTGTCTTTCTCACGCTGATTATATCCGGCAACATCCTTATCCATTTCGTGTTACCGGCATTCGGCATTGATATGCGCGACACCTTTGCTTCCTACCAACTGGCCTGGGCCATGGTGTTCGGCTTTGGCGGCGCCTTCATCTCCCTGTGGATGTCCAAGCCGATGGCCAAACGCATGTACAAAATGCAGCGAGTCGAATCCCCATCCACGCCCAAGGAACACCTTGTTTACAATACGGTCAGGGAACTGGCCGAGCGCGAAGGCATCCGCATGCCTGAAGTCTGGGTGTATTGGGATGATACCCCCAATGCCTTCGCCACCGGTCCGACGCGCAACAGCGCCATGATTGCCGTTTCTTCCGGCCTGGCCATGCAAATGAACGATGATGAGCTGCGCGCCGTGCTGGCCCATGAGATGGGGCATATCGCCAATGGTGACATGCTGGCCACAACGCTGCTGCAGGGATTAATGAACACCTTCGTCTATTTCCTGGCCTCAATGATTGCGCGTATGGTTGCCAGCGCCGGCTCACGTGACGGACAAATGAATTACGGCCTCTATTTCATCGTCAATATGGTGTTACAACTGGTGTTCTCGGTACTGGCCATGATTGTTGTTTGCTGGCATTCACGACGGCGTGAATTCCGTGCCGATGCCTATGCTGCCGAAGCGTTTGGCGCATCTTCCATGGTGGCGGCACTCAGCAAGCTGCATGCCCTGTATGAGCCGCAGGAAAGCCAGGGCATTGCCAACGAGGATGCGCTGGCCACGTTGAAAATCAGCGGCAGCTTCTCCGGCCTGTTTGCAACGCATCCGCCGATTGAGCAGCGTATCGCTGCCCTGCGTCAGCACACACATCAATGAACCGGGTTCCGGTGATACCATGCCTGTATCACCGGATATCCTGCCCGGCATGAACGAAATCGATCTGCTGTTATACGGTCTGCTGGTCGGCCTGCTGGCCGGCAGCCTGGGTGGTCTGCTGGCCGGCCTGTGCGGACTGGGTGGCGGCCTGATTTATGTCCCTGTTTTTCTTGCTGCATTGCCCGCGGATGGCATCGATACCTCATTGCCTGTTTTTGCCAGCATGGTGGCAATCATTGCCACTTCGGCCCTGTCCTGTCGCGCGCACTGGCGACTGGGGCATGTCCGGCGACGCTTTTTACTCCTCCTTGCGCCCGGCCTGGCGGCAGGCGCCTGCGCAGGCCTGTGGTTCACCCTGCATGCGCCGGATATGCTGATTCTGTTGATGCTGGCCATACTGAATGCCTGGGTGGCCTTCGATTATGGCAAACCCATTCGGCCAGACAGTACAGGCAATACCGCCGGCTGGTGGTCGTTCCCCATCGGCTACCTGTCGGGCACGCTCGGCATCGGCGGCGGCACAATGCTTGTGCCTTTACTGCGACGCACCATACCGCTGCGCCAGGCGGTTGGAACGACCACGGCCTGCACCCTGATCATGGCCGTGATAGCCGTGGTGCTCAATCTCGCCAGCGAACCTCACTGGCTGCCATTGTTGCAGAAACACCTGCCCTGGCTGACCGGTGCCTGGGCCGGCATTCTGCTGGCCCTGCCGGCAGCCACACGCTGGTCGGCAGCCCTGCACCGACATCTGCCGGAAGCGCTGCTGCGCACCGGCCTGAAAATCTTTTTTAATAGCCTGGCGCTATTGTTGCTGCTGACTGCGCTGCGACAACTGGTCGCAGCATAAATCAGGCCAGCGGGCTGCCGGGCCGCTGCCAGGGGATCCTGCCGCTGGACTCAATGCCCACGCGCAACACAAGCCCCAGTGCCGCCAGCATCGTAATCAGTGCAGAGCCACCGTAACTGATAAACGGCAAGGGCACGCCGACAACCGGCAACAGGCCGGAAACCATGCCGACATTGACGGTGATATACAGAATAAAGATCGAGGCAATGCCTATGCACAACATGGAACCGAAACGGCTGCTGGCTGTTGAGGCAATCGCAATCATGCGGAAAATCAACACGCTGTATAGAGCGAACAACAGCGTCACGGCAAGCAGCCCTCCTTCCTCAGCAAGCACGGAAAAAATGAAATCCGTATGTTGTTCGGGCAGAAAATGCAGCCTGGCCTGGGTCCCCTGCAGATACCCCTTGCCGAACAGTCCCCCCGAACCAATGGCTATCGTCGATTGAATTACATGATAGCCGGCCCCCAGCGGATCGGACTGCGGGTCAAGGAAAGTCAGCACACGCTGTTTCTGATAATCATGCATGTAATGCCACAGCACGGGCACCATGGCCACCGCCAGCGCAACGGCTGCGGCAAACACGCGCCAGCGCAATCCCGCTGCAATCAGCATTGCCGTGGCACTGAACATCAGTACCAGCGTGGTGCCGAGATCCGGCTGAATCACAATTAATGCGGCCGGCAATACCGTCAACGCCGTCGCTACCCCCAGATTGAACCAGTTGTTGGCTTCACGGGAGGCAAACCAGTGGGCCAGCAGAAAGGTCAGGGCCCATTTCATCAATTCCGAGGGCTGCATATAAAACAGCCCCAGATTCAGCCAGCGCCTGGCTCCCATATGAACCTCTCCCAGCAGGGGAATCGCCAGCAACAGCAACAGTGCCAGCAGATACATCGGCCAGCTGATCAGACCGAAAAAACGCAATGGCACAAAGCAGATGCCCAGCATCAACAGCAGCCCTCCGCCCCAGATTACGCCCTGCTTGTACCATAGCGATATCTCGCCCTGATATACCGCGGCATAGAGGGTCGCCATTCCCAAAGCCGCCAGCCCGGCCAACGCCAGCAACAGAATTTTGTCCATCCCGCGCAATACGTTCATCATGGCGCACGCTCCGCCTGTTTCGCCGCCTGCTTTTCGGCCAGCGCCCGGATAACGGCCGCGGCAACCGGCCCGGCGGCACTGCCGCCATGGCCGCCATGTTCAACGAAAACAGCAAAGGCAATCTGCGGATTCTCGAAAGGCGCATATCCCATAAACCAGGCATGATCCTTGTGCAGATCATATTCCGGCACCCTGGCCCTGTTATCCCCCTGTGCCATGGCCACCACCTGTGCCGTACCCGTCTTTCCGGCCACACTCCATGGCAGCCCACGCATACGATAATAAGCCGTGCCTTTCGGTGTCGCGGTGACATCATGCATGGCCTGGCGGATACGCTTTAACTGCATATCATCAACCTCAATTCTTCGCACAATCCGGCTGGCAGCATCCGCATCCACTTCCGGCTCAAATAATGTGCCGCCATTGGCGATGGCCGCAGCAAAACGCGCAACCTGCAAGGGCGTCGCCGTTACCGCACCCTGCCCGATCGACGAAATCATGGTAATCCCGCGCCGCCACCGCTTTCTGGGCGGCGTTGTGATTCCCGGAATATTACCGCGCACCTCCGGCGACAGGACAATGCCGGTCTTCTGGCCAAAGCCCCAGCGTTGCGCCTCATCACCGAGACCGGGCATGCCCAGCTGATCGCCAAGTTCATAAAAATATACATCGCATGACTGCACGATCGCATCATGCATGGACACATGTCCATGCCCCTGACGCCGCCAGCAGCGCAGTTTGCGATCGGCCAGGCTGAGGTAACCGGGACAATAGGCCTTGCCCGTTGCCAGCGGAATATGATTGCGCAGAGCGGCCAGGGACGTCAGCAGCTTGAAGGTTGATGCTGGCGGATAGGCAGCCTGAATCGTTCGGTTTACCAGAGGCTTGCGTGGATCTTCCAGCCATGCGGACCAGCGTGCATATTCAAGACCGGTAATAAAACGATTGGTGTCATAACCCGGTTTGCTGAGCAGGACCAGCAGTTTGCCTGTATGCACATCCATAACTACCACGGCCCCCGTACGCTCACCCAGCGCTTCGGATGCCGCCTGCTGCAGGTCAATATCCAGGCTCAAACGAATATTCTCACCCATCTGTGGCGGCGTCCGCTTCAGCACGGCTACTCGTCGTCCATGCACATCCACCTCTTCCTGTTGCGAGCCCGGCGTACCATGCAGACGCGCTTCAAAGGCACGCTCCACCCCGGCACGCCCGACAAACTCGTTGGCCAGGTAGCCCTGTTCCAGATCCTTTGGCGTCGCCAGTGAAATATAACCGATCAGATGCGAGGTCAGGCGACCATAGGGATAATAGCGATAGGTGCTGGCCTGCACATCGATACCGGGGAAATGGTGCAGCCTCGCAGCCAGCGGCGAAACCTGCGGCCATTGCAATTTGTCCGCCAGCAATACCGGCCGGTCCGGACGACTGCGTCCGATGCGGCGAACAAGCGCATCGATTTTCTGATCACTCCATTCCAGCATGGCCGCCAGTTGCTGCAGGGTCTGTTGCACATGCTCCACGCGTTCGGGGATCATCAGTACCTGATACGCCACCCGGTTAAGCGCCAGCCCACGTCCCTCGACATCAGTGATCACACCCCGCTCGGGCAATACCGGCACGACATTGATACGATTACGATCCGACTGCAACAGATACTGGTCATGCTTGAATAACTGCATATCAACCATATGCGCCAGCAATATCGAAAAGAACAGCAGCGTCGCCGCATAAAAAACCAGAATGCGGAAATTGAAACGATGGCGTACCTTAAGCTCTGCGCGCATAGTACTCTGCCAGATAATACCATAGCGGAATCACGCATAGCATCGTGAACCACCAGGACATGCCTTGCCAGCCATACCACCATGCGGGCATCAGCCCCAGCAACATCAGGGCAACACGCTGGGGCAGACCCGGCCCCAGCCGGAAATCAAGATGCGCCATCAACCAGGGGAACGCCAGCACCCAGGGCAACAGTCCCCATGGCGACTGATAGAAAATCAGATCATGCGCCAGCGCACCCGGCGCCACCCATAGCCAGGCACCGCGATGTGCCAGTACGGCCGCCAGAAACACCGCCATGGCCCAGTCGGGCTGGGCCAGCGGCTGGGAAAAACCGAGATTCAGCGCCATCCCTGCAACGGCCAGCAACAACAATGGCAGGGCGATCATTCATCAACCACCGTTCCGCGATTGGCAATCGCCAGCCAGTTATCGCGCTGCCAGTGAGCTGCAGGCGCCGCAGTGACATGGGCAAATACCTGCCCGGGTATCGTCTCGACCTGCACAATACGGGCCACGGCCAGGCCGGGCGGAAACATGCCTCCCGCACCGCTGGTATACAGCACGGAACCGGCCTCCGGCACCTGCTCCCGAAGCAGGAAATCCACTTCCAGCGAATCGCCCTGACCGCGCACAAGACCGGCCAGTGCCGTACCCGGCACTGTAACCGGCACCGACACCGAAGCATCCAGAATCGTGCGTACCACGGCATGCTGCTGATCGGCGCTGGCCACCAGCCCCACCAGGCCCTCGCTGGAAACAATCACATCGTCTTCGCTGGCATGGGCAGTCTGCAGAATCAGCCGTTGGCTCATGGTATCCGGACTGCGCCCCAGAACCTTGGCAACATGCCAGTGAAAGCCCTCAATATGTGTAATCTGTAACAGTTCCCTGAGTTGACGATTTTCCTCGCCCAGCGCACGTGCCTGCTGCACGATGGCCGCCTGCTGCTGAACGCGGAGACGCAGACGTTCATTATCGGCCTGCAACTGGCCGCGATCCTCCAGCCACAGCGACCATGACTGCATCTGTTGCACCGGCGCATGCAACACATCGAGCACCTGCCCCATACCCAGCGTCAGCCAGGCGGAAGCCGGTACCCGATACAGTAGAGTAATGAGAATAATGGCAAAAACAGCAAGCACCGGCCATCTGAGATCAAATCGCGTCATGTCGTGACTCCGTGAGCTTCAGCGACAAGGCGCGCGCTCCACCGGCACGCTGTATCAGCGTATTGCGATAACGACAGGCGCATCAGTCTTCAAACAATACGCCCCGCATCCGATCCAGTTCTTCCAGCACACGGCCACTGCCCAGCACCACGCAATCCAGCGGATTTTCGGCAATCGTCACCGGCAGTCCCGTTTCCTCACGCAACAACTGATCCAGCCCAACCAGCAAGGAACCGCCACCGGTCAGCATAATTCCCTTGTCGACAATATCGGCTGCAAGTTCCGGCGGCGTACGCTCCAGACACACTTTCACGCCTTCAACAATGGCATTCACGGACTCGGTCAGTGACTCCAGAATCTCGGAATCATCGAGCAGCAGTGTTTTCGGCACCCCGTTAATCAGATCGCGTCCCTTGACTTCCATCTCGCGCCGCGTTTCCTGCGGAAAGGCGCTGCCCAGTTCCATTTTGATTTTCTCGGCTGTCGGTGAACCAATCAACAGACTGTATTTGCGTCGCAGGTGATTGATGATGGCCTCATCCATCTTGTCGCCACCGACCCGAACCGAACGGGAATAGACAATGCCGCCATAGGAAATCACGGCAATTTCCGTCGTGCCGCCACCGATATCCACGACCATCGAACCGGAAGCCTCGGTTACCGGCAGATCGGCCCCGATGGCCGCCGCCATCGGCTCCTCAATCAGATACACCTGACGGGCACCTGCCGACAGGGCTGATTCGCGAATAGCCCGTCTCTCTACCGGCGTTGAACCATACGGTACGCAAATAACAATCCGCGGCGCAATGCCCCAGGAGCGCTTGTGCACCTTGCGAATGAACTGCTTCAGCATTTCCTCGGTAACAATGAAGTCGGCAATCACGCCGTCTTTCAGCGGGCGAATGGCGGAAATGGCATCCGGTGTGCGTCCCAGCATGCGTTTGGCATCCACGCCAACGGCCAGCACCTTGCGCGACTGCTTGCCGCCGCCCTCGTAAATCGCCACCACCGAAGGTTCACGCAGCACAATGCCTTCATCACGAACATAGATCAGCGTGTTGGCCGTTCCCAGATCAATCGATATATCGCGGGAAAATACACCCAGAAAATTTTTCAGCACCATATCACCACTTGTCCAATACGACAGGAATAGAAGCGGAAAAGCATAGTGATGCTTGCCTGTCAGGTAAAGCCATCATTGCCCATCATTGCCCCATGACATGCAGGTGAACACAGCGTGTCATCGCCTGCAAACGATGTTCATACAGATAGATTCCCTGCCAGATGCCCAGCATCAGTTTGCCGCGCTGCACAGGGACATTCAGCGAAACCTGCGTCAAAGCCATGCGAATGTGCGCCGGCATGTCATCCGGCCCTTCCGCCCGGTGCAAAAAGGCAGGATCGCCATCAGCAACCAGACGGCCGAGAAAACGCTCCATATCCGCCAGCACATCCGGGTCGGCATTCTCCTGAATCATCAGTGAACAACTGGTATGACGCACAAAAAGATTCAGCATGCCATCACAAACTCCCGTGCCGGCAAGCCAGTCGGATACCTGCCGGGTAATGTTGTAGCAACCGCGCCCGCGACAACCGACCTGCAATTCATACTGCGCCATATTTATTGTATATCCACCCATACCGGCGCATGATCACTGGGCCGCTCCAATGCGCGAAAGGCATCGGCCACGCCGGCTGCCAGCGGTCTCAGCGCCGCACTTAGCAGCACATGATCGATACGCAGCCCCCAGCCGCGACGAAAGGCATTCATGCGATAATCCCACCAGCTATACATGCCGCGGTCGGGATACAGGCGGCGCACGGCATCCTGCAGGCCCATACCCAGAAAATGCCGGAAATACGCCCGCTCCCTGGCCGAGCACATGATTTTCTCATGCCAGCGCGCAGGGTCGTGAATGTCGATATCCGCCGGTGCAATATTGAAATCCCCCAGCAAAACCAGTGCCTCATAGCGCTGCAACTGGTCGCCGACAAAGCGCCGCAATGCCTCCAGCCAGCGCATCTTGTAGACAAACTTGTCGCTGTCTACCTGCTGCCCGTTGGGAATATAGACATTAATCACGCGCACGCCGTCGATTGTTGCTGCCAGCAACCGCCGCTGCGGATCATCCAGGTCAGGCAGGCAGGTGACGATATCTTGCGCGGGTGCACGACTGATAAGCGCCACACCATTATAGGTTTTCTGCCCGCAGTACACCACCTGATAACCGGCACCCTTCAGTTCATCCTCGGGAAACCTGTCATCAGGCAGCTTGGTTTCCTGCAGGGCCAGCACATCCGGCTGATATTGCTGCAAAAAATCCAGCACATGCGGCAGCCGCACATTAAGTGAATTGACGTTCCAGCTGACAATGCGCATCTGCCTTTCAGCCATGGCGGGCCTCCTGTTGTCCGGCACGGGTAAAGACATACCAGAGCAACAGCATGCCGGCCAGCAGCATCACGGAAGACAGCAGCATGCCCATGGTCACGCCGGCAAACAGAAAACCAAGCTGGGCGTCAGGCTGACGAAACTGTTCGCAGAAAATGCGCGCCACGGCGTAACCGACCAGAAACAGCCCCAGCCGGGCGCCGGTCGGCCAGCGATAGCGGCGTGTCAGCCACAGCAACAGAAACAGGGCAATGCCCTCCAGCCCCAGTTCGTAGAGCTGGCTGGGATGACGCGGCTCGCTGCCGGCGGCCGGAAACACCATCCCCCAGGGCACATCGGTTACACGCCCCCATAATTCGCCGTTAATAAAATTCCCCAGCCGTCCAAAAGCCAGCCCGATCGGAGCAACGATGAAAAAACGATCCGCCAGGGCCATAAACGGAAGATCATGGCGGCGGCAGAACCACCAGCCGGCGATCACCGGGCCAAGCAAGCCGCCATGAAATGACATGCCTCCCTGCCAGATAAACAACACCTCCAGCGGATGCTGCCAGTAATAGGCGGGATTATAGAACAGAACATAGGCCAGTCGCCCGCCCAGCACGACTCCCAAAATCAGCCAGGTAAACAGTCCCTCAAACTGCTCCTCGGAAATACACCGCTTCCACCAGCCGTTCTCCTGCAACTGTTTGCGCACCAGATACCAGACACAGCCAAAGCCCGCGATATACATCAGGCCATACCAGTGAATCGCCAGCGGGCCGATCTGCACGGCAACGGGATCAATGTTCGGCCACTTCAACATCTCAGAATGCCATCCACAACAAACCGGCCCCCAGCAACATGCGATACAGCACAAACGGCCCCATCCCCATACGCTCAATAAACTTCAGAAAATAATGAATGCACAGCCAGGCGGATATGGTCGATAATCCATAGCCCAGCAGCAGCATATCGACACCTGCCGCCTGATAGGGTGATTCAAGCCAGTCTTTCACTTTCAATCCGCCGGCCAGCACAATCACGGGAATCGACAACAGAAAGGAAAAGCGGGCCGCCGCCCCTCGCGTATAGCCCAGCATCAGGGCCATGGTCATGGTGATGCCCGATCGCGAAGTGCCCGGAATCAGAGCCACGGCCTGGGCCAGACCGACAAGCAGGGCATGCCACAGCGTCCAGTCACCCTCATGCTTGCAACGCCCGCCAAAACGATCCGCCCACCATAACAGCAGGCCGAAGCCCAGCGAGGCAAAACCAATCACGGCCATACTGCGCAGGTCATGCTCGACAAAGTCCTTGAACAACAGGCCGAACACTCCTACCGGGAGCGTGGCCAGAAGAATAAACCAGGCCAGTCGCCCCTGCGCATTATCCTGCCACTGACGTTCACGCAGCGTACGCACAAAGCCATGACCCATCTGCCACACATCATGACGAAAATAGGCCAGCACGGCTGTCAGTGACCCCAGATGAACAACGCAGTCGAACGCCAGCCCCTGATCCGGCCAGCCCGTCAACAGCGGCACCAGCACCAGATGGGCGGAGGATGAAATCGGCAGGAATTCCGTCAATCCCTGCACCAGGGACAGGACAACAGCCTGCCAAGCATCAATCTGCGTATTCATGCCCGGCACTCTAAGGCTGACAATGCACTTGCCAAGCAGCACAACGACGCCTTGAATGAGGGCAGGAGGCCTGAAGATGTACGTATTTTTTCGCAAATGGTTTGAACGACTGGATTTACTTCGTCGCATTACCCTGAATTTGCTGTTTGTTGCGCTGCTGATCCTGCTTTTCGTCTCCCTTGCCGAACGCAGCAGCATACCGCCCGGCCGGGGCATTCTTGTCTTTCATCCGCAGGGCAACCTGGTGGAAAGCCTTGAAGTGCCCGGCAGCAACCTGCTGCTTCAGGGCCTGCCGCGTCCGGACCAGATCCCCGTCCATGATGTCATTCAAATGCTGCATGATGCGGCAGAAGATCCGAATATCCTGGCCCTGCAACTCGAACTGGACGAACTTGCTCCGGCGCCACTGGCGCGCCTGGACATGGTGCGCCGCGCCATCGAGTCCTTCCGGGCCAGTGGCAAACCGGTCGTCAGCAGCGGCAATCGCTACTCGCAGGAACAGTATTATATTGCTTCCGCCGCCGACCGTATTGTCCTGCATCCCCTGGGGCTGGTGGAAATCAGGGGCTTCGGCATCTACCGCAATTATTTTCATGAGGCGCTGGACAAGCTGCATATTGATATCCATCTGGTGCATGCCGGCAAATACAAGTCCGCCGCCGAACCGCTGATTCGCGACAATATGTCTGCCGCCGCCCGCGCCGCCAACCGGCAATGGCTCGAACAACTATGGTCGCAATATAAAAATAATGTCCGCCTGCACCGGCAGCTTGAGCCGGGACTGCTCCAGCGCCTGGCCGATCACCCCGCGCCGTTCATGCAGGCCAGTCAGGGCGATGCCGCGCAGCTGGCCTTGCAATACGGCCTCGTCGATCGGCTGGGAAGCAGACAGGCATGCCGGGAAACCCTGGCATCGCTGCTCAACACGGATATATCCTCGCTGCCCGAAGCCGTTGATTACCGGCAATATCCGCACACGCCGCCCCGGCACCGGACAGACGACGACATCCCGCAAATCGGCATCATCGTGGCTAACGGCCCCATTCTCGAAGGCGAACAGCCCGAGGGTTCCATTGGTGCCGTCAGCCTGTCCCGTCAAATCCGTCAGGCAGCCGACAACCCGCAATACAAGGCGCTGGTCATTCGCCTGAACAGCCCCGGCGGCAGTGCCCTGGCATCCGAAACCATTCGTCAGGCCGTTATCGAAGCTCGCAAACAAAAACCCGTGGTCGTTTCCATGGGCAGCGTTGCTGCCTCCGGCGGCTACTGGATTGCCTCGGCCGCCGACCAGATATGGGCCGAACCGGCCACACTGACCGGCTCCATCGGCGTCTTCGGCGTGCTGGCGAAAATGCACCGCAGCCTGGAACACCTGGGTATTCACAGTGATGGCCTGGGCACAGCCGGCATGGCCGGCGCCATGTTACCCGACCGCCCCCTGCCGGATGAGCTGCGCCAGGCCATTCAGCTGGGCGTGAATCATATTTACAATCAATTCATCGATATCGTGGCCAGCGGACGCAAGCAATCACGGGAGAGCATTGCCGAAGCCGCCGAAGGGCGCGTCTGGGTCGCCGGCGATGCGCTGCAACAGCACCTGATTGACGCCATCGGCTCGCTGGATCAGGCCGTAACCGCCGCCGCGAAACTGGCCAAGGTTGGTGACCGGGATTTCGAGCGCGTCTGGATCAGGGCAGAACAAAAATGGCAGGAACGGCTGGCTGAACAACTGCTGGGCGGCCTGATGGCCTCATTACAGCAATCATCACCATGGCTTCATACACTGACGCAAAACTGGTCCGGCTGGCAGCCGCTGCAGCAAATGTTGCAGCAGTCCACGCATATCTATGCCTATGCCACGGAGCTGCCGTATTAACGGCCATGCAACGCTGACAGACACAAACAAAAAGGGCGGCTCGTTGTGAGCCGCCCTTTGCACGCCATATCCGGCAATGATTACATCATGCCGCCCATGCCGCCCATATCGCCACCGCCGGCAGGTGCCGGAGTTTCAGGCTTCGGGATTTCAGCCACCATGGCTTCAGTGGTGATCAGCAGACCGGCAATCGATGCTGCATTCTGCAGTGCCGAACGGGTCACCTTGGTCGGGTCGATCACACCGGCCTTGACCAGGTCACCATATTCCTCGGTTGCAGCATTGTAGCCGAAGGATGCATCGTCATTGGCGATGACCTCATTGACGACTACCGATGCCTCACCGCCGCCATTGGCAACGATCTGGCGCAGCGGCTCTTCGAGCGCACGACGCACGATGCCGACACCGGTGTCCTGATCATGGTTGTCGCCGCTGACACCTTCCAGCGATGCGCGGGCGCGGATCAGTGCAACACCGCCACCCGGCACGATGCCTTCTTCAACGGCCGCACGCGTAGCATGCAGGGCATCATCCACACGATCCTTCTTCTCCTTCATGGCTACTTCCGTTGCCGCACCGACCTTGATCACGGCCACACCGCCAGCCAGCTTGGCCAGACGTTCCTGCAGCTTCTCGCGGTCGTAATCGGAGGTCGTGTCCTCGATCTGACGACGAATCTGGGCAACGCGCGCCTCGATATCGGCCTTGTCGCCGGCACCATCAACAATCGTCGTGTCGTTCTTGGTGATCTTCACCGAGCCAGCCGTACCGAGATCGTCCAGCGTGACACTCTCCAGCTTCAGGCCCAGCTCTTCGGAAATCACCTTGCCGCCGGTCAGGATGGCCATATCTTCCAGCATCGCCTTGCGACGATCGCCAAAGCCCGGCGCCTTCACGGCTGCGACATTAAGCACGCCGCGCATCTTGTTGACCACCAGCGTAGCCAGCGCCTCGCCTTCGATGTCCTCAGCGATAATCAGGAACGGCTTGCCGGAACGGGCAACATTCTCCAGCACCGGCAGCAGATCACGCATATTGGAGATCTTCTTTTCGTGCAGCAGAATGTACGGATCCTTCAGATCGACTTCCATCCGCTCGGCATCGGTAACGAAGTACGGCGACAGATAACCGCGATCAAACTGCATGCCTTCAACCACATCCAGTTCCGTTTCCAGACCCTTGGCCTCTTCCACGGTGATCACGCCTTCCTTGCCGACCTTGTCCATCGCATCGGCAATGATCGAGCCGATTTCGGCATCGCCATTGGCCGAGATCGTGCCCACCTGCGCGATTTCTTCCTGATTCTTCACATCCTTGGAAATATCGCTCAGCGCATCAACCACGACATTCACGGCCTTGTCGATACCGCGCTTCAGATCCATCGGGTTCATACCGGCAGCTACGGCCTTCACGCCTTCACGGGCAATGGCCTGCGCCAGCACGGTCGCCGTTGTCGTACCGTCACCGGCAATATCTGCGGTCTTGGAAGCCACTTCCTTAACCATCTGCGCGCCCATATTCTCGAACTTGTCTTCCAGTTCGATTTCCTTGGCCACTGATACACCGTCCTTGGTGATATTCGGGGCACCCCAGGACTTGTCGAGCACGACATTGCGGCCCTTCGGACCCAAGGTTACCTTCACAGCATCAGCGAGCTTGTTCACGCCGGCCATCATCTTGGCGCGGGCGTCTTCTCCAAAACGAATGTCTTTTGCAGCCATTCTTCTTCTCCTATCTATCGTTTAATGTTTTCTTTCGGGACCACCGCAAGCGGCAGTCATCCTGTTATCGTTACAGAGCCGTCAGTTCCCGACCTGCGCGCAGGCTCAGGATTCGATAACGCCGAGGATATCGTCCTCACGCATCATCAGGACTTCCTCGCTGTCCAGCTTGATTTCCGTGCCGGCATACTTGGAAAAAATCACGCGA
>WFNX01000039.1 GCA_015488375.1 Mariprofundaceae bacterium
CGTCATGATTTCAGCTCCGGATGCTCGCGCAGAAAGTCTTCCAGAATAATGGCCGCTGCGGTCTGATCAAGGCGTTCCTGGACCTTTTTCTGCGATAACCCCTGCGCATACAGGCGCTCTTTCGCCGTCCAGGTCGTCAGGCGCTCATCCTGAAACAGGACCGGCAGATCGATATGCTGCTGCAGACAGGCCACGGCCGCGCGGGCATCCGCAGCCTGCACGCCTTCACTGCCGTCCATGTTTTTCGGCAGACCGGCGATAATGGCGCGCACACCATATTCATCGATAATCTTTTGCAGCTGGACAGGCCAGGCCTGATCCCGTCGATGCAGGCAGGCAATGCCGCGCGCGCTGATGCCCAAACGATCGGAAACCGCCACGCCGATGCGGCGGGTGCCGATATCCAGTGCCAGCAAGGGAAGTTCGCAACAGGAAGCGTGTGCCTGACCAGACACGGAATCAGTAGTTGAGCAGAATGCGACTGTCATCAAAGCCGAGATTCTGCAATGTTTGCGTGCAGGCGTCCACCATTGCGCTCATGCCGGCCAGACAGGCGACGGCATGACTGCCATCGGGCTGATCCGCCGCCAGCGCATGCTGCACATAGCCGATCGGTCCGTCCCAGCTATCCTGACCGGACTCGACGGTCACATGCACATCGATATGGTGTTCGGACAGGGTTTCCAGCTCATCGGTCAGCAGACGGTGCAGGGGCGTCAGAAAGCCGGCATAAATGGCCACCTTGCCGTAGTCCTGCCGATGCCGGATCAGATGATGCCAGACGCTGCGCAGCGGTGCGATGCCGGTGCCGACGCCAATCAGATACACATCATAACCGCGATACGGTTCCAGATCGAAGGCCTTGCCCATCGGACCATCGACTTCCAGTTCGCTGCCCGGCTGCAAATCACACAGATAGCGGGACAGCGGGCCGGCGCATTTGACGAAAAAATCATAGCTGCTGGGCTCATGCGGCTCGCTGGCAATGGCAAAATAACCCGGAGCCGGCTGATCCACACCGGGCACGCCGATGCGCACATACTGGCCGGCCTTAAACGGGCGAACCGCTTCATTGCGCACGGGCGTCAGCGTCAGCCGGACAACGATATCGTCACATGTCGGATCGGTCATGCGCACATTCTCTTTAACACGCATGCGATATGTAGAAGACTTCGGCACTGGCTAACCTCCCGCGGGGCGGTTATTGCAGCGAAGGGAGTCACAAGATGCAAGCATCAAAATATCTGGAAGTACGGATTCCGGCCTCGGCCGTGGAGGAGGAGTGCTTCCACACATGGAGCGAAGGGCTGCAGGCGGCGGCCACGGCCAGCGAAACCGATGCCGACAGCGGAGTGGAAACATGGCTGGCATGGTTCGACAGCACGCAACATTCCCCGGCCGCGCTGCTGGCAGCGCTGGCACATGCCGGCATCGATACTTCGTCCTGCAGTATCCGTGAACTGGAGGAAACCGACTGGGCCACGGCCTGGCAGAAAGACTGGCAGGCCATGGCGATCGGCGAATCACTATGGGTGCGTCCGTCATTCTGCGCAGCAGCCCCGGCCGATAAAATCGATATTGTGCTCGATCCGGGCATGGCGTTCGGCACCGGCACGCATGCCACCACCCGCCTATGCCTGCAGGCCATCGAGCGCATCTGTCGCAGCCGGTCAGTCAGCTCACTGCTCGATATGGGCGCCGGCTCCGGCATTCTGGCCATCGCCGCGCTGAAACTGGGCGTTGCATCCGCGCTGGCCATTGATCTGGCCGAGGAATCGGTCGAAGCCTGTCACGCCAATGCGCGCATGAACGGCGTGCAGCTGGATGTGCAGCTGGCGGATCATCCGCCTGCGACCAGGTTCGATCTGGTCGTGGCCAATATCCTGGCCGGTCCGCTGATCGATATGGCGCCGGCGCTGGCGGCATGTGCAACACATACGCTGGTGCTCTCCGGGCTGCTGGTGGAACAGATCGACGGCGTGCAGCAGGCCTATGCGGCGCAAGGGCTGATGCTGCAAGAGCAGCAAAAGGAAGGGGAGTGGGCAGCCCTGATCATGCAGCGTCAGTAAGCGCGAAGGTCAGCCCTGCTGATTCGGCAAATGCGGCAAAACGGCAGGGGGCACCAGTGAGGAAACATCACCGCCCATACTGGCAATCTCGCGAATGAAGCGGGAGGATACAAACGTATAATCCTCGCGCGCCATGACGAATACCGTTTCAATGGATTCATCGAGCCGCCGGTTCATTGTCGCCATCTGGAATTCATATTCAAAATCCGATGCGGCGCGCAAACCGCGCAGAATGGCCTGCGCCTGATACTGATGCGCCAGATCGACAAGCAGGCCGGTAAAGGCCACGGCCTCCACCCGGGACTCATCGGCAAACACCTCGCGCACCATGGCCAGCCGCGTCTGCAGATCGAACATCGGGCCCTTGCCGATGTTCTCGGCCACGCCAATGACGATGCGATCGACCAGCTTCAGTCCGCGCAACACGACATCCACATGGCCCAGCGAAATGGGGTCGAACGTTCCCGGATAAATGGCGGTTCTCGGCATGATCTCTCCCGGTATCAACAGATGGCAGCCAGCTTAACGCAAGCTGAGGTGAGGCGTCCAGAAATGTCAGTCTGAGCGCTGCAGAAAATGCAATGTGGTATCGCCATAGCGTCGCGCTGCCGTACACAGCCAGCCGGCAGGCCAGACAGGCTGCACACGGCTGGCTTCCTCAATGACCAGTTGTGAGCAACGCACCATGCAGGCATCCAGCCGTGCAGGCAGGCGCTCGGCCAGTCCCTGCACATAGGGCGGATCGGCGAAAATCAGGTCAAAATGCGTGCCGCTCAGGCTTTCCAGCGCATGATCCACCTTGCCGGCGAAGATTTGCCAGGCATCCGCAAGCCGCCAGTCGGCACGAATGGCGCGCATATGCTGAATCGCGCGCCCGTTCATTTCGACGGACAGCACCTTGCCGGCCCCGCGCGAGATGGCTTCCAGCGCCATCAGCCCGGAACCGGCATACAGATCCAGCATCGCGATGCCGTCCATATCATGCAGGATATTGAACAGGGCCTGTCGCACCTTGGCCGGCGTGGGACGCAGGCCGGGCAGGGGCGGGATATGCATGACCCGCCCGCGCAGGCTGCCGGCTGTAATGCGCATGCTGCCTAGCCCGAACGTTTCATATGATCACGGATGAATGGCGCAGACAAGCCATGGTCTCGCGGAAAACCGGGCTAACGCCGGCCCGCCGGGCCGACGCGCACTTCGTTCCAGGTCGCGGGCTTGAGCCAGCGGGCGGCCTCCGCCTTGATATCCTGCAGGCTGACGGCCTGAACACGATCGCGCCATTGCTGCAGATAATCCAGCGGCAGGCCATAGAGGCCGATCATCGACATCAGTCCGACGCGCTCGCGGTTGGAGTCCATGCGCTGGGCGAAGCTGCCGACCAGATTATCCTTTGTGGCCTTCAGCTGCCTGCTGCTGATATGGCCGTCGGCCATGGCCTGCATGGTTTGCCGGACCACGCGGGCCGCCTCATCGGCCTGATCGGCGCGCGTCTGCAACGTAATCACAAACGGGCCATGCGTGGCCAGCGGCACAAAATACGAATACACGCCATACACCAGGCCGCGCTTTTCACGCACCTCTTCCATCAGCCGTGAGCCAAAGCCGCCACCGCCCAGCATATGATTGAGCACGAAGACCGGAAAAAAGTCCTCCGCTGTGCGCTGAGGCCCCAGACGCACCAGCTGCACCAGCGTTTGCGTCGTATGCATGGCCACATCCTTGCGCTTTCCTGCCACCGGGGCGGGCGCGGCAATCGCATGGATGGCCTTCTCCGGCGCGCCCTGCCATGCCTGCAGACGGGGTCGGAGCAGGCTCAGCAGCTCCGCCATCGTGATATCGCCGCTGACTGCCAGTACTGCGCCACGCGGCCTGACCTGCCTGTCATACACCCGTTGCACATCCCTGAGCTTAATCCGTTGCAGCGACGCGGGCGTGCCCGCGGCACGGTGACCGTAGGGATGCGCGCCAAACAGCAATGCCCGGCTGGCTTCGCTGGCCACCACGCCCGGCTCCTCCCTCGCCTTGCGCGCGGCGGCAATCGCATCCTGTTGCAGGCTGGCAAAACGACTGCGATTCCAGCCGGGCCGAAGCAGGGCTTCGGCAAACGCATCCAGCCCCGGCTCCAGGGCCTCGCGCAACACGGTCAGCGACAGGCTCAAACGGTCCACATCGACATCGCTGCCCAGCTTGATCGCATCCTGATCCAGCAGACGGTTCCAGGCCTCATGCCTGTGCTTGGCCGTATGGTCGGTCAGCATCGAGGCCAACATCATGGCCGTGCCTTCCCGCCCGGCCGGATCGAAACGGCTGCCGGCGACCACATTGAGCTGCATGGCCACCATCGGCACCTGATGGGCCTCCATGAGCAGGATGCGCAGGCCATTATCCAGCCTGGCCTCCTGAATGGGCGGCACGGCCTGCGCCGTATGGCTGATCAGCAGCAGGGCCAGCAACAGGAATACGCGTCTCATGACTTCACCTCCGGAATCAGAATGCCGGTTGTCGCACGCGCAGGCTTCAGCCAGCGCGCCACGGCCTGCTGAACATCCCTGGCCGTAACCTGCCGGATGGCCGCCAGCCAGTCGTCGCGATGGGCCGCACCGATGCCGACCACCTCCATGCGCCCGATCTCCTTGGCCCGCAGATACAGTGAGTCCTGCGCAAAGACCTCGCTGGCAATCATATTGCGCCTGGCCGCGGCCAGTGTTGCCTCATCCACCGGCTGGTGAGCCATGTGCTGAATCAGCTTCCAGAAACCTGTTTCAAAGGCTTCCGGCGTCTGTTTGGGGCCCAGCATGCCATAGGCAAACCACAAATCGATGCCCATACTGAACGGGTCGTAGCCGGCCGCAGCGGAAAAGGCCAGGCGCTGTTCATCGACCAGTTCCTTCTGCATGCGCGCGGCATAGCCGCCGGCCAGAATCTGGGTGGCCACGGCCAATGCCGCCACTTCACGATCGTTCTTGCCCGGCTGCCATACCGGCACGGGCATGGTCATGGCGACCATTGGCAATTGCGCCGGCAGATGTACTTCCACGCGCTTGGGCCCCAGCGGCTCCGGTTCCACCGGATTAAACCGCGCCGGCACCGGCCGCGCCCGGATATGCCCGAACGTGCGCGCCACCGTTTGCTTCACATGCGCGAAATCGACATCGCCGACCACGACGACAATGACATTGCCGGGCACATAGTGCTGCCGGTAGAAAGCGCGCACATCGCCGATGTTCAGCCGCTGCAGGTCCTGCATCCAGCCGATCACCGGGTTACGGTAGGGATGCAGGCGCAGGGCTGCGGCCGATAATTCCTCGAACATATGACTGTTCGGATCGTCCTCGGTGCGCATGCGTCGCTCCTCCTGAATGACGCGAATTTCTTTCTGGAATTCCTCGTCACGCAGCCGCAGCCCAGCGAAGCGCTCGGCCTCCATGCCCAGCACCTCATCGACACGGTCCGCCGGCACGGTTTCAAAATAAGCCGTGAAATCATGGCTGGTAAATGCGTTATCATTGCCGCCCATGGCCGCGATACGCTTGGAAAATTCCCCCGGCGCAAGTTTTTTCGAGCCCTTGAACATCATGTGTTCAAACACATGCGCCAGCCCCGTCTTGCCGGGAACCTCGTCACGGCCGCCGACCTTCAGCCACACCTGCACCATGGCCACCGGTGCCGAATGGTCTTCTTCCACAACCAGTTTGACGCCGTTCCTGAACACGGCTTCGTGAATATCGGCGGCCTGCGCTATGCCGGATGCGCACAGCATAAGGCCAAGTGCGAGCCATCGGTGAATTCGTTGCATGCATCCTCCAGTCCTGTCTTCTTGCGTTGCTTCAGGGGATGCGTAGCGTTCCGCCTCTCCACGAAAATTGCAAGAACAGGCGGATCACCATGAATATTCAGCGCGCACTGATCAGTGTTTCGGACAAAACCGGCGTCAGCGAATTTGCCAGGGCCCTGGCCGATCGCGGCGTGGATATCCTCTCCACCGGCGGCACGGCGCGCCTGTTGCGCGAGGCCGGCATCCCGGTGCGCGATGTTTCCGACTATACCGGGTTCCCGGAAATGATGGATGGCCGCGTCAAAACGCTGAATCCGAAGGTGCATGGCGGCATCCTGGCCCGCCGCGATAACGAGGCGGATCTGGCGGCGATGCGCGAACACGGCATCGAGCAGATCGATCTCGTCTGCGTCAATCTCTATCCGTTCCGCGAGGCCGTGGCGAAGGAAGGCTGCACGATCGATGATGCCATCGAGAACATCGATATCGGCGGTCCGTGCATGGTGCGCGCCGCGGCAAAAAATCATCGCTTTGTGACCATCGTCGTGGACCCGTCCGACTACGCCATGGTGCTTGAATCCCTTGATGCCGACACGCTGAACGAGGACAAGCGCCGCGCGCTGGCCGTCAAGGCCTTTGCCCATACCGCGGCCTATGACGGTGCGATTGCCAATCATTTCTCGGCGCTGAACGCCGATGGCAGCAAGCGCGATTTCCCGGACATCTTTACCCGCCAGTTCATCAAGACGGCCGATGAGCTGCGTTACGGCGAGAACCCGCACCAGAAGGGCGCATTCTATGCCGACCCTGAGGATGAGGGCGTATCGCTGGCCGATTGTCAGGTATTGCAGGGCAAGGCCCTGTCCTACAACAACATCGCCGATGCCGATGCCGCGTTCGCGCTGGTGCGCGATTTTGAGGCGCCAGCCGTAGTTATCGTCAAGCACGCCAATCCCTGCGGTGTCGCCACAGGTGCGGTGCAGGCGGAAACCTATGAGCGCGCCCGCGCCGCCGATGCGGTTTCGGCCTTCGGCGGCATCGCCGCCTTCAACCGGCCGCTGGAGGGCGCCACGGCGAAGCTGATCGCCGAAACCTTCATGGAAGTCATCATCGCGCCGGGGTTTGACGAGGAAGCGCGCGAGATTCTGGCCGCGAAGAAGAACCTGCGCCTCTTGTTGGCTCCCGATGTGGCGCCGGTTTCCGGCGGCCTGGAATTCAAGCGCGTCAATGGCGGCCTGCTGGTACAGGAACGCGATGCGCATATGCTTGATCGCGCGGCCTGCAAGGTGGTGACCCATCGCGCGCCGACCGAGACGGAATGGGATGATATGCTGTTTGCCTGGACCGTGGCCAAGCATGTCAAATCCAATGCCATTGTGTTCGCGAAAAACGGCGTCACGCTCGGCGTGGGGGCAGGGCAGATGAACCGCGTCAATTCCACGCGCATTGCCGCGCATCACGGCGGCGAGGCCATCAAGGGTTCGGCGGTGGCCTCCGATGCCTTCTTCCCGTTCCGCGACGGCGTGGACGCGCTGGCCGAGGCCGGCGCCACGGCCGTGATCCAGCCCGGCGGCTCGATCCGCGACGAGGAGGTCATTGCCGCGGCCAATGAACATGGCATCGCGATGATCTTCACCGGCATTCGCCACTTCCGGCATTAAGGCATACACTTGCCGCCATGGGATGCATCCATGGCTGATTACGACCTGCTGATCGTCGGCTCCGGCCCGGCGGGACAACATGCGGCATTGCATGCGGCGAGGCTCGGCAAGCGCGTCGGCATCATCGAGCGCAAGCCGCGCATTGGCGGCGCCGGACTGCAAACCGGCACCATTCCCAGCAAGGCCCTGCGCGAGGTCGCCTACATGGCCTCCAATGCCGGCCGTCGCGGCATGCGCGAGGCATTCTCCGAACCCAGGCAACTGCATGGCCTGCTGGCCGAGGCGATTCGTCGCAAGGAAGGCGTGATTGCGCAACAGGAAACGGTGATGCTCAATCACCTGATGCGCTCGGGCGTGGCGCTGATTCCCGGCGATGCGGACTTCGCGGATGCCCATACGCTGCGCATTACATCACCTTCTGGAGAGGAACGCTTTCTTGCCGCGGACATCATTATCCTGGCCACCGGCTCGCGTCCGCGCCGACCCGCGCATGTTCCGTTCGACAAGAAAACCGTGCTCGATTCCACCTCGGTGCTGAAGATGCGGCATCTGCCTCGCTCGATGATCGTCGTCGGTGGCGGTGTCATCGCCTGCGAGTTCATCTCGATCTTCGCGGCCCTCGGCGTGGAAATCACCTGCGTGGACTCGCACGAGCAGGTGCTCGCATGGCTCAGCAAGGATATCGCCGGCGCCCTGACCGATGCCATGCGGTCGATGGGCGTTCGGTTTCTGATGCAGTGCCGCTGCCAGTCCATCGAAACCGACGGCGCCGTGGTCACGGCCCGGCTCGAGGATGGCCGCACGCTTGCGGCCGACACCCTGCTTTTCGCCCAGGGGCGCGAGCCGAACACACGCTATCTGCATGTCGGCAACGCCGGTATCGAGACCGATGGCGAATGGATTCCGGTCAATGAATTTTTTCAGACCTCGGTGCCGCATATCTATGCCGTAGGCGACCTTATCGGTCGGCCGGCACTGGCTTCAACCTCGATGGAGCAGGGGCGCATGGCCGCCATGCATGCGTTTGAACACGAAGCCCCGGCGCTGGCCAGGAATATGCCGATGGCCATCTACACGATCCCCGAGCTTTCCGGCGTCGGCGCCACCGAGCGCGAGCTAAAGAAGCGGGGCGTGGACTATGTCGTCGGGCGCGGCTATTTCAGGGAAAGTGCCCGCGGCCAGATTATCGGCGATATGACCGGCCTGCTGAAACTCAATGTCGAACGGCAGTCGCGGAATATTCTCGGTGTGCACATCGTCGGTGAATCGGCCAGCGAACTGATTCATATCGGCCAGCTGGTGATGAACCTCGGCGGCACGGTCGATGATCTGGTACGCAACGTGTTCAATTACCCGACACTGGCCGAATGCTACAAACTGGCCGCCACGGACTGCCTGAGCCGGCTTTAATACTTTACGCATGTTCATTATTGTGAACAATGCGCCCCCTCATGCATGCGATAGCCTCCAAAATTCGATTTCTGCGCGAACAGCAGGGCCTGTCGCAGCGGGCGCTGGCCGAGGCCGCCGGCATCAGTGCTGCTGCGCTGTCACAACTGGAATCCGGCCAGACCTCGCCATCGGTGGCCACACTGGAAAAACTGGCCGACGGCCTGGGTGTGGCCGTCGCCGCATTTTTCATCGAGCAGGGCAGCGAGCAGGACATCGAAATCTTCGAGCTGGGTGATCGCCCTTCCGTGGGCTTGAGTCATGGCGGACGTTTCGTCCCGCTCACCGCATTGCATCAGCCGACGGGCTTCGAGCCGATGCTCGTGCAACTTGAGCCCGGTGGCAGCTTCGATGAAAATCAGTATGGCATCAAAAGCCCGCAGGTTTTCGTCTGGGTACGCAGGGGAAGCGCAAGGCTTGAGTTCGATGGCCGCGTCTACGACCTGCAGGAGACCCAGTCGGTCTATTACGATGCGCGCAAACCGCATAACTGGCGCAATATCTCCGACCAGGCATGCGAATTGCTCATGGTGCGCTCACGATGAATGCGATGGCGCTGGCGCTGTGTGCATGCGGTGCCGCACTGCTGGCAGCAGTCAGCTGCGCATTGCTTCGCGGAAGCATGCAGCGCGCTGTGCTTTGCCTGCTGCTGGGAATATCCGGGCTGCTGGCCATTGGCGCGGGCATCGCCGGGCTGCTCGGAAACCCAATGCATCTGACCCTGCCGCTGGGCCTGCCATGGCTGCCGATGCATCTGAGTATCGACGGCCTCAGCTCATTCTTCCTGCTGGTGATCGGTGCGCTGCTTGCCCCGATCGCCATTTATTCGCAAGGCTACCTGAAAGGAGAAAAGCGGCTTGCGGTCATGGCTGTCTTCCTGCCGCTGTTTGTGCTCGGCATGCTCGGCGTTGTCCTTGCTGACGATGCCTTTGCCTTCATGCTGTTCTGGGAACTGATGAGTGTATCCTCCTATTTTCTCGTCACCTTTGAGCACGATAACCTGGAGAATCGCAAGGCCGGCTTCATCTATCTGCTGATGGCACACCTGGCAGGGCTGTTGATCCTGGGCGCATTTGCCGTGCTCTATGCCGCCGGTGGCTCTTTCGAGTTCGCGGCCATGCGCGCAGCCGAACTCTCGCCTTTCTGGGCTTCGGCAGCCTTTCTGCTGGCCGCCTTTGGCTTTGGCACCAAGGCGGGGGTGGTGCCGATGCACGGCTGGTTGCCCGATGCGCACCCGGTCGCGCCCAGCAATGTCTCGGCATTGATGAGCGGCATCATGCTCAAGGTTGCCATCTTTGGTTTCGTACGTATCAGCTGGGATCTGATCGGACCGGGCGATTTCCAGTGGTGGTGGGGCGCGCTGGTGCTGGCCGCCGGCTCGTCCTCGGCCGTCTTCGGCGTGCTGTTTGCCCTGCAGCAGCATGATCTCAAGCGACTGCTGGCCTACCATTCCATCGAGAACATTGGCATCATCCTGATTGGTCTGGGGCTGGCCATGCTGCTGGCGCATTTCGGGCACCCGATGCTGGCCGCCCTCGGATTGATTGCTGCCATGTATCACACCATCAACCATGCCTTGTTCAAGGGCTTGCTATTCATGGGGGCGGGTGCCGTGTTGCATGCGACCGGCACGCGCGACATGGAATCCATGGGTGGGCTCATCCATCGCATGCCGGCAACGGCTCTGTTCTTCCTCGTGGCCAGCGTTTCGATCTCGGCCCTGCCACCGTTCAACGGCTTTGTCTCCGAATGGTTGACGTTCCAGACCGCGCTGATGGCGCCGCAACTGGGCGGCGCGCTGCTGACGGCCATCGTGCCCTTCTCCGCAGCCATGCTGGCATTGGCCGGCGCATTGGCCGCGGCCTGCTTTGTCAAAGTCTTCGGCGTCGTCTTCCTCGGCC
>WFNX01000040.1 GCA_015488375.1 Mariprofundaceae bacterium
CATGCACATGCACCACACCAAGACGCCGGGCTGCCGCCAGCGCACCATCATGCAGTACGATTTCCGGTTTGCCTGAAGGCTGATGAATGGTCTCAATATGATGCGGAGCCACGCCCTGATGAAAGCCGGTTCCCAGCGCCTTGGCCACAGCCTCCTTGGCCGCAAACAGCATGGCAAAGCGACGGGCAGGATTGCCCCGGGCCAGAGCCTGAGCCGTTTCGTCTGCGCGATATACCCGGCGCATAAAGCGCTCGCCAAAGCGTTCCAGGCTGGCCTCGACCCGCGCAATACGAATGCGATCCACGCCAATACCGACAATCGCCATCAGCGCTGCATCACTGCCTTGAAATCGGCCACGGCAGCTTTCAGCCCCTTGAATACGGCATCGGCAACAATGGCATGGCCAATATTCAGGCCTTCAATATGCGCAATCGCGGCAATGGCCGGGGTATTATCGACCGTCAGTCCGTGGCCGGCATGCACGATCAGCCCCAGTTCCGCCGCCACTTCGGCCGCCTGCCGAATCCGCGCAAGTTCGGCCTGCCGTGCCGCTCCGGCCAGATTGGCATAATGACCTGTATGCAACTCGATCACCGGCGCACCAATCGCATGCGAGGCGCGAACCTGGGCCTCATCGGGGTCGATAAACATGGATACACGACAGCCGGCAGCCGATAATTTGTCCACGACACTGGCCAGACGCAGTTGATGCGCCAGCACATCCAGACCACCCTCGGTGGTCAGCTCTTCCCGCTTTTCCGGCACCAGACAACAGGCCTGCGGTTTGAGCCGACAAGCAATCGCCACCATCTCATTGGTGGCGGCCATCTCCATATTCAGATGCAACACGCCCTGCTCGGCCAGTGCCGCCAGCCTTTGCATATCACTATCCTGAATATGCCGGCGATCTTCCCGCAGATGCGCGGTAATACCGTCAGCCCCGGCCTCCAGGCACAACATTGCCGCATCGACCGGGTCCGGATAACGCGTCAGTCTCGCCTGACGCAGTGTGGCAATATGATCAATATTAACACCCAGATGCATAAAAACTCCTTACTGATAGCCGCCGGCGAGCCGAATATGATGCTGTTGCAGCACGCTGGAAATCATATGTTTCCACAACGCATGCTCGGCGCGGGGCATCTGTACCGCCTGTTGATGCAGCACATCCCGCATGCGTGCACAGAATGCCACACTGATCTCCCGACCCCGGCCGCAATGATGGCACACGAGGCTGCCCGCCTGCCAGTACATGCTGCGCTGCTGCGCCACCGGTGCATTGCACTTCCAGCATTCGTCCATATTGCCGACCCAGCCACACAACTGTAACAGATGCCAGACCGCTGCATGCAGGCTTTCCGGCAAAGACCCGGTCGCCAGCCGTTGCAATACCATGACAACCTCCGCATAGCCATGCGGATCGCCCTCGCGATACAGCCCAGCGGCCACGGCCAGCAATTCCAGCCCCTCCAGCATGCGATCCTCCGGCAACCATGCCGGCCCTCGAACGGCCTCCAGCAAGATGCCCATGCCGGTGCGTCCGGGTCGCCAGCGTAACTGCAACCGATATAATGGTGCCAGAGCAGCCCGAAACGGACTTATCCGACGCCGTGCGCCGCGCACCATAAGCGCCAGGCGCCCGTGCGATTCCGTCATGAAATGACAGATTAACGAGGTGTCACCATAGGGAATACGCCGTAGCAGCAGGGCCTCGCTGCGGCATTCAGCCATGCAGGCCCAGATCCATCAGCTTGCCGGGATGGTTGAACCAGTCCGCATCCACCTTGACCCAGAGGTTCAGGCGTACCCGGCAGCCCAGCAGTTTTTCCAGCCCCAGCCGCGCCCTGGAACCGACTAGCTTCAGGCGCTCTCCGCCCTTGCCGATCAGCATCGGTTTATGACGCTCGCTGCCGACCAGAATCACGGCGTCGATTTCCACGCCATGCTCCTGTTCGCGAAAGGCCTCGACATCCACCGCCGTCTGAAACGGAATTTCCTGATGCATGGCCAGAAACACCTGTTCGCGCACATATTCGGCCGCCAGTTGCCGCTGGCTCTGATCGGTAAACCAGTCCGCATCGTAGATGGCCTCACCCTGCGGCAGCCATTTAGTCAGTTCATCAAGCAACACATCCGTTTTGGTTCCCTTGCGGGCAGATAACGGAATATAGGCCACGGCATGCGGGTCCAGTTCCTGCAACTGCCGCAAACGCGGCAGCAGACGCTGTCGCGGAATCGCATCGACCTTGTTCAGCACATGGATACGTGGCTGCGACAGGCTGCCGTCGGCAAAGCGCTCGATCAGCAGACGCGTGCCGTGATCCAGCGGTCGGGTCACATCCTGCATGATGACCAGCACATCGGCCTCCTCGGCCGCGGCAAAGGCCACGCGCACCATATTGCGATTCAGTTGCTGGCGCCCCTTGTGAATGCCCGGCGTATCCACAAACACAACCTGCCGCCGTTCATCGGTATAAATCCCGAGAATGCGATGACGCGTGGTTTGCGGCTTGGGCGTGACGATAGCCACCTTGGCGCCGATCAGATGATTCATCAGAGTCGATTTTCCGACATTGGGCCGCCCCAGCAGGGCCACCTTGCCACAACGATAGGGGATGTGATTTCCGCTCATGCCTGCAATGCCTCCCAGGCATGCTGCGATGCCTCAAATTCCGCGCCTTTCTTTCGCTCGCCATAGCCGATGCCCATCACCTTGCCGCGCACCAGACAACGCGCCCTAAAGCGCGGCGACTGTCCGGCCCCGAAGTCTTCCACCTGATATTCGGGCACGCCCCAGCCCTTGCCCTGTGTCAGCTCCTGCAGGCGTGTTTTGGCATCCTGCACCTGATCAGGCTGCAAGGCATCCAGCAATGGCTGCCAGGCCCTGCGCACCACATGTTCGGCAGCCTGCCAGCCACCATCCTGATAAACGGCGCCAATCACGGCCTCCACAGCATTGGCCGGAATGGATGCCGAACGAATGACATTATCCTTGCGTTCCCCTTCACCGACATGCAAACATGCCTCGATATTCCACGCACGCGCAACCCGCAGCAAGCCTTCGCGCCGGACAAGATGCGCCCGCATGCGTGACAACTCGCCTTCATTTCGCTCAGGAAAGCGCTGATAAAGATCGGCGGCAGTCACCGCACCGAGGATAGCATCGCCCAGAAATTCCAGTCGTTCCATATGCGTTTCCGCCGCCGAACGGTGCGTAAGCGCCAGGCGCAGGATGGCAGTATCAGAAAACCGGTAATCGATCGTCGCCTGCAGTTTCAGCAGGGCGGGCGCATCAAGGCGTTTCGGCATGAGGCGAAAATTCGAAATCGAGCCGGGCAAGATGCCGCCAGCGGTCCATCGTGCCAAGCTGTTTGACATCATAATGTCCCTGCCAGTCGCGTATATCCTCAACCGGACCCAGCGGCCAGATCGTGATATCGTAAATCGTCGAAATACTGACCCGCGAACCATCCGCCTGAATTTCCAGGTTGGAATAAAAACTCTGCGGCAAATCATCCGGTTCAATGTATTTCGCATCCAGCAAACGGGGCAAACGAAGGCGAATCTCTTCTTCCGTTGACATGGCCATGGTACGGCTGATCGTTTCAAACACCTCTTCCACCTTCCACTTGGTGCTGTAAACAGGTATCAGCAACCACGCATACCACAGCGGAACGGCGATAAGGCATACCACTGCAAGAAATTTGATCGTTGAAAAGCCCTGATCCCTGTGCTGCATATTCATCTCCTTCCTGACCCGCCGGTCGCTAGTGAATCACGTGTCCCAGCCTGTCCCAGCGAACTTCGCCCCTGGCATGATCCCAGGACCACCAGACAATTGCTGCGCGTCCGACCAGATAGGACTGCGGTACAAAGCCCCAGAAACGGGAATCGCGGGAATTGTTACGGTTATCACCGAGAACAAAATAATGTCCTTCCGGCACCTCCCATTCACCATCGCGAATCGAAAAATCCTTGCGCAGGACATCATGCACCACGCCCTTCAAATCCTCGGAAAACAGACCGGAGACATCAACCGAACCATCACCGAGAAAATAGGCGCGCGTTCCCTTCTTCTGCAGGGGCATTTCCTCACCGTTGATGAACAGACGATTATCCCGATAGCTGATTCTGTCGCCCGGCAGACCGATAATACGCTTGATATAATCCTTGCTCTCATCTTCCGGATAAACGAAGACGGCCACATCCCCGCGTCTGGCTTCGGTCGAAAACAGCTGGATATGGGTAAACGGAATACGCAACCCATAGGGATAGCGCAATACGAACAGATAATCCCCCACCTCCAGCGTTGGCACCATGCTGGAAGATGGAATCTTGAACGGCGCGACAATAAAGCTGCGGATTACAATCGCCAGCACTGCAATAATCAGCAGGCTTTCCAGCCATTCACGCCAAACAGGTTTTGGATGTTTCAATTGCCTTCCCCCAGCTTGAGCACGGCCAGAAATGCCTCCTGAGGCACCTCGACACTGCCGATGGCCTTCATGCGTTTCTTGCCCGCCTTCTGTTTCTCCAGCAGCTTGCGCTTGCGTGTGATATCACCGCCATAGCACTTGGCCGTTACATTTTTCCGCACGGCCTTGACGGTTTCGCGGGCCAAGATACGTCCGCCAATGGCTGCCTGCAAGGGTACATCAAACTGCTGCCTTGGAATCAGCTCACGCAGTTTCTTCACCAGATCACGTCCGCGACTCTCGGCAATGGAGCGATGTACGATCAGCGACAGGGCATCCACCGGCTCGCCGTGCACCAGCACATCCAGCTTGACCACATCCTCTTCGCGAAAATCAGCCAGTTCATAATCCATGGATGCATAACCGCGGGAAAGCGACTTCAGACGATCATAAAAATCGATCACCATCTCCGCCAGCGGCAGGTTATAACTGAGCATCACCCGCCCCTGACCGATAAACGTCATCGCCGTCTGCTGACCACGCCGTTCCTGGCACAACTTCATCATCGCGCCGACATATTCCTCCGGCACGAAAATATTGGCCTGCACCGTAGGCTCCTCGATACGCTCGATCTCCTGCGGCTCCGGGAACTCGCTGGGGTTGGAAATTTCCCGCATCGTCCCGTTGGTCAGGTACACGCGGTACACCACGCTCGGCGCCGTGGTAATCAGATCCAGTCCGAACTCGCGTTCCAGACGCTCCTGCACGATTTCCATATGCAGCATGCCGAGAAAGCCGCAACGAAAACCAAGGCCCAGCGCCGAGGAACTTTCCGGCTCAAAGGAGAATGCCGGATCATTAAGGTTCAGCTTCTCCAGCGAATCGCGCAACTCAGCATAATCGCCCGAATCCACCGGATACAGGCCGGAAAACACCATCGGTTTCGGCTCGCGGAATCCCGGCAGCGCCTCAGTCGCGGGCTTGCGCTCCAGTGTCACCGTATCGCCGACACGCAATGCCGCCAGCTCCTTGATGCCGGCAACCATGAAGCCCACACTGCCCGAAGCCAGGGAGGGTGTGGATAGCGGCGCCGGCAAAAACACGCCGACATCCTGAACCTCATAGGCCGAACCGGTGGACATCAGGCGAATTTTATCGCCCTTGTTCAGCACGCCCTCGAACACGCGCACCAGAGCCACGGCACCAACATACGGATCGAACCATGAATCGACCAGCAGGGCCCGCAACGACTTGTCATCCTGATCCGCAGGAGGCGGCACGCGGGCGACAATGGCTTCCAGCACATCCTTCACCCCCTCGCCCGTTTTGGCCGACACGGCAATCGCATCGCTGGCGTCCAGCCCGATCACTTCCTCGATCTGGCGGCGGGCTTCCTCGACATCGGCACTGGGCAAATCGATCTTGTTAATCACCGGAATGATCTCCAGATCATTTTCCAGCGCCAGGTAGACATTGGCCAGTGTCTGCGCCTCCACGCCCTGCGTGGCATCGACGATCAGCAATGCTCCCTCACAGGCCTGCAGCGAACGCGAGACTTCATAGGTGAAATCGACATGGCCGGGCGTATCGATCAGATTCAGCGTATAGATGTTTCCGTCCGCCGCCGGATACTGCAGGCTGGCGGTCTGCGCCTTGATCGTAATGCCACGCTCCTGCTCCAGATCCATCGAATCGAGCACCTGCTTTTTCATCTCGCGCTCGGACAGCGCGCCGGTATCCTCGATCAGACGGTCGGCCAGCGTGGACTTGCCATGGTCGATATGCGCAATAATCGAGAAATTGCGAATCAATTGTTTGGTTGCATTGGAATGACTCATCGGCGCGGCAGTGTACCGATGCCACAGCCATCAGGCTACTGCATGTTAATGACCCTGCCCTGTCCGATCGGCAAGATAATCAAGCAACAGGCGCACACCGGCACCTGTGGCACCGGGCACGGACAAATCCGTGCCCTTCATATTCCAGGCCGTACCGGCAATATCCAGATGCGCCCAGGGAATTTCATCAACGAAACGCGAAAGGAAACAGGCCGCCGTAATCGTACCCGCCTCGCGGCCACCGATATTTTTGATATCGGCAATCTTGCTCTTGATCTGCTCCTGATATTCCTCAAACATCGGCAGGCGCCAGACGCGATCCTGCGTCTTCTCCGCCGACTTCTGCAAACCGCGGATCACCTTCTCGCCGGTACCCAGCAAGCCGGATGCCTGCGAACCGAGCGCAATCACACAGGCACCGGTCAGCGTGGCGAAATCGATGATTTCCGCCGGTTTCTGCTCTGCGGCATAAGCCAGGGCGTCGGCCAGAATAATGCGCCCTTCCGCATCGGTATTGAGCACCTCAATGGTCAGCCCCTTGTAAGTTGTGACGATATCGCCGGGTTTGTAAGCCGCAGCACCGAGCAGATTTTCCGTCGAGGCAATGACACCGAGCAGATTAACCGGCAGACCGAGTTCCGTAACCGCGCGGAAAATCCCCAGCACAGCCGCCGCACCGCACATATCAAACTTCATTTCATCCATCTGCGCCGGCGGCTTGATGGAAATACCACCGGCATCGAATGTCAACCCCTTGCCGACCAGCGCGACGGGAGCCTCATCCCGCTCGCCACCCTGATATTCAAGCACGATAAAGCGCGGCTCCCTGGCCGAACCCTGATTGACGGCCAGCAATGCCGTAAACCCGGCTTTCTCAATCGCCGCCTTGTCCATAACCGTTACCTTCAGCTTGTCATGCTGCAATGATGCCGCCTGCTCACCGAGAAATTCCGGTGTACATACATTGCCCGGCTCATTGGCCAGATCGCGCGCAAAACAGGTGCCGATGCTGACGGCTTTCGCCCGGGCCACGGCCTGCTCTGCTACAGCCAGATCGCGACGCGATGCAACCATCAGCGTCACCGAACGCAGACTGCGCTTTGGCTTTTCCTTTTGCGTCTGATATTTATCGAATGTATACAGGCCCAGCCATATGCCTTCAGCCACGGCCTGCACCCGTTCATCCAGCGTACTGCCGCGCACCGGCAGTTCTGTCAGATACATCGACACATCGCGCGCGCCACTTTTCTGCAGTTTGCGTGCCGTTTTGGCCGCCAGCCTGCGCAGGGCCTGCAAGCTCAGTTTCTTCTCATCGCCGGCACCGATAAAGACAACCCGCTGGGTAAAAGTGCCCGGAACATCATACAGGGTTCCGATCTGTCCGAATTCCCCCAAATGATCAAACTTGCGCAGATAAGGCTTAATGGCCTCGGTGACATCCTGCAGTGCCCGGCCCGCATCAGTCAGCTTGCGCCCCTGCAATAATGGCAACACCACTGCATCATCGCGCTGTTTGGCGGCCGCTCCAGCCTTGACGGAAATTTCAATCATTCTCTGTCCCCTGTATGTCGCAAATTTCGTTGAACTCATCCCGAACGGAAAAGCAAAACATAGCGCATTCATCGCAGGCATAGAAGAATAAGTATTACGACGGTAAGTATTACGACTGAAAACCCAACGCCTGGATAACTGCTATTATACATTTTCTATAAATCGTCTATACTGGCACTATGGCATTTTTCATGAACGGGTGCCTGATATTATTAACACAAGGGAGGATCCAATGCGAAGATTTCTCATCGGAATATTGTTTCTCGCATTCGCTTCACCGGCCTTTGCGGGGCCTTTGGGACTGCTGGACAAAAGCATTGAAGAGCGTGCAGCAACCGTCAGCGCTCAAACCAAAGGTCAGCAGAATTACCATGCTTACCTGGCCAAGGAGCTGACCATCGTAGCCAAAGCCGAAAAAAATCAGGGCGATGTGAAGGTTGCACAGGCCATCATGTCACTGGCTGAAGAACATGCAGCCAAAGCGGGAGGTAAATAATGTATATGATCAGATTCACCCCCATTCTTGGCCTGCTGCTTGTCACAGGCTGCTCACTGAACAACCCCTTGCCCACCGATGATGCGCGTCTGGCTGACGCTCGTGCAGCCATTGCCGATGCCAAGGCCGCCGATGCCGAATATTGTGCACCGGCCCTGCAGGCCAAGGCCGTTGCCAATCTGTACTGGGCATCGCATGAAATCACGGAGGAAGAATATCATCCGGATGAAAACGAACGTTTGATTAACAACGCCATCAAGTATGCGAATCAGGCCAAAGCCAAGGCTGAGGAAAATTGCATTCCGCTGAAAGGTGTGCACTTTGAAGTGGACAGTGCCGATCTGACCAGCGATTCAACCGCAATTCTGGATCAAGCGGTGAAAACCCTGAAAATGAAATCCAATCTCAAGGTTGAAGTCGCCGCACATACCGACAGCACAGCATCGGAAGAGTACAATCTGGAACTCTCCCAGCGACGCGCCAAGAGTGTGTATGACTATCTGGTTGCCCACGGCATTGATGCCTCCCGTCTGACGACAAAGGGTTATGGTGAAAGCCAGCCTGTTGCCGATAATGACACCGAGGAAGGTCGTGCCCGGAACCGCCGCGTAGAGCTGCGCACGCGGTAAGCGAAGACGCTGACAGCTCAGGGGCCGCTCGATGCGGCCCCTGTTATTTCCCACATGCCAGCCACTGCTCAAACAGCATCCGCACCTGTCGCATGGTTTGCTGCAGATCCGCCGTGCTGCATATCGCCGCATGCCGCTGCAGACTGCGCCATTCGGCCGCCTGCGCATCCACCGGCAGGGTTTTGACCGAACGCCATAATTCAACGCGCAACACATTATCCATATGCAAATAGGCAGCATAGGTTTCAGCCAGCCAGTCGGCCTGCTGTTTTTCAGATACTGAAGACGAATGCAACACATCAACAACCCGACGTCCCGCCCCCGCACCGGTCAGACGTAAATATTGTGCCATAAACTCAATATCCACGAGGCCTCCGGCATCCTGTTTCAGATTGATCACATGGCGGGATTTGCTGCCCAGATGGTCGAGCATTTTCTGCCGCATCTGCCTGATCGCCCGCGCCGTTTCCCGCGCATCGCGTGGCCGGGCCAGTACCCCGGCAACCGTCGCATCGACCTGCTGTCGCGCAGACATCGGCCCGGCCACGGCTCGCGCCCGACACAAGGCCTGATGCTCCCATACCTGGGCATGATGCCACTGGTAATCATGAAAACCGCTCAGCGTGGTCACCAGCACACCTGAACTGCCGGATGGCCGCAGCCGTGCATCGAAATCGAAACCGGCCCCGAATGGCGGCCTGGCTGTCAGATAATGAATCATGCGCCTCCCCAGGCGCTGGGCATGTTCGCCACGACTCCGTTTGCCCAGCATCGTCGCCGGCTGCTCATCGACCAGCACAAACACCATATCCAGATCAGAAACCAGCCCCATTTCTCGTGAACCATGCTTACCCATGGCCAGTGCAACAAACGGGAAATCATCCGGCAACCCCATTTCATGCAGACACAGGCGCAACACCACTTCACAGGCAGCGTCCGCCACGTCCGCCATCCAGCCGCCCACGGTCATGGCATCCGCTGCATGCGCATCCACCGCCAGCGCTGACAACAGCCGCACACGATCCACCCAGCGCCCGATATCCGCCAGCGTTTGCTCCACATCATCGAAATCATCCAGGGCATGCAATCGGTCGCATACATCACGCACATCGACATCACGATGTTCGGTCATCAACGGCCACTCCAGCCAGGAAGGGTCCCGGACAATATGCTCCGCCACATAGCGGCTGGCTGACAACACGCCCGTCAGCCAGGCCAGCGCGCCTTCATGCGTAGCCAGCAAATCAATCCAGGTCGCCCGGCCGGCAATACTGCGAATCAGCTCGGCAAATGATTCAATAGCCAACACCCCGTTATCATCATCCAGCCAGCAAGGCATGGCCCGCGCCAGAATCCGTTCCACCTGGATACGACTGCGCTCGGGCAGCAATCCGCGCGACAACTGCTCGTCAATCCGTGCCAGTGCCTGCCGGATACGGTCGGCGTCCGTGCGATCATCAGGCAAGGGAGGCGCCCCGCTGAGCCAGACTTCCTGCACCTGCTGTACCGGCTGCACAAAACGATGGAATGCCCGCTCCACCCATGCCGCATGATGCAGCATCTGCACATGAACCTCCTCCATGGCAAGGGTTTCGCCAAGATAATGCCTGTAATCCAGCGGCAGTATTTGCGTCTGCTCGCCTCGCCTTGCCTGCAAGGCATGTTCAATGCGACGCCAGAAACAGTATGCCCCTCGCAAATGCCGGGCATCATCGTCGCTCAGCAAATGTTGCTGTTGCAGCAGTCTCAGTGCCTGCAGGCTTGGCTGCACACGTAACGCCGGCTGCCGTCCGCCATGCAGCAATTGCAGCGACTGAATGATAAATTCGATTTCCCGTATGCCACCGCGGCCACGTTTGACATCAAAGCCGGTGCCGATCCCGCCCGTACCGGCCTGCGCATCAATGCGCGACTTCATTTCCGCCAGTGCACTCACCGTTGTGTAATCAAGATAGCGGCGATAAATGAATGGCCTGACACCCTCAATAAACGCCTCACCCAGCGCCATATCACCCGCAACCGGCCTGGCTTTCAGCAACATTGCCCGCTCCCAGGTCTGGCCATAATCCAGATAATGTCCCAGCGTGGCATCCAGGCTCAACGCAATGGATGCCGCGCTGCCACCGGGCCGCAGGCGCATATCAACCGGCCATACAATACCATCCGCCGTACGCTCGCTCATCAGCCGAATCAGCATGCGGGACAGATGCTGAAAATATTCCGCCGCCGGCACCGATTGACGGCCCCCGGATGTCGAATGTCCCCCCTGCCAGACAAACAACAGATCCACATCAGAACCAAGATTCAGTTCGCAGCCGCCAAGCTTGCCCAGCCCGATCACACAAAAGCGCCCGTCCTCGACCATGCCATAGCGCGGCGCCAGCAGATGCCGTGCCATTTGCCATGCCTGCTGCAGCAGGGCCGATGCCAGACCGGCAACCGAACGGAATGATGTTTCGATATCGCCATGCAGACCCAGCTCCCACCAGATCAGATGACGAATCCCCCGCTGCTTGCAACGGCGCAAATGCTGCATACATGCCGGCAGGGTTTGCTGCTCACAGGATGGCACCCAGTCCACGCTGTTGCCAGGCAAGATGGCCGTGGCCGGCGGCTGAAACAAGACATGCCTCTCCTCATCGGGCAACGTGCGCACAAGCGAAGCAAACCATGGGGAAAGCCGGCACAGCCGCCGGACATCATCGTGTAATGACTCCGGCACAGCGGGCAGCAACGCATCGATCCATTCATGCATTGCATGATTCTATGCCGATCCCCGCCAAAGGAAAACAGGGCACGTTGTATCCCAGGTAATTTCGATGGCGTCGCAGCAGCAGCGCCAACAATGAAATATATGTTAACAGGCTTGGTATAAATGCGTTATGCTTGCTGGCGGAAGGGAGGCCATCTGTCTTGAAACAGATTGCAGAACATGGCAACCGTGTATTGATTATCGGCGGCGGACAAGGTGGTCGCGCCACGACCCGCTGACCGGCGCCTATAACCGTCGTTATGTGCTGGATCACCTGCAACAGGGTCTGAATGAGGCTGCACGATACGATAAACCCTATGCTGTCGCCATGCTGGACCTCGACCATTTCAAGGCCGTGAATGACTCTCTCGGCCATGCCGCCGGTGATGCCGTCCTCCAGGGTCTGGTGCAACGCTTGCAGGAATGCCTGCGCCATGCCGATATTCTCGGGCGCTGGGGCGGGGAAGAGTTTCTTGTTCTGCTGCCCAATATGGACCTTGAGCATGCAACGCTGGCTGTCAAAAAATGGCTGAAGCATGTCTCCGGCACCCCCCCTGCGACTGAACGACCGGCATTGTAAAACGATCACATTTTCCGCCGGCGTCGCCGCCTTTGACCCTGACTGGATGCAATATGGCGTGGAGCGCGCCATCGACAGACTGTTACAATGTGCTGACCAGCATCTGTATCATGCCAAGGAGGCAGGCAGAAACCGCGTCGTAAACACTGCCCCGGCTGCTCACTCCTGATGCCCTAACAGAGCCATCAGCTCGGCCTGCGCCGATCTTGGCCTGGCGCTGGAGCGCATGCGCATATAGCTGCCATCGGAACGCAAGATCCATGTGCCGGTATTATCCGCCAGATACATGCGCAATCCTTCCTTCATCACCCGCTCATGCAACGCCCTGTCCAGAATCGGGAAACAGGTTTCAATACGACGCAGCAGATTACGGTTCATCCAGTCCGCACTGGCGCAGAACAGTTCCTCTTCCCCCTGATTATAGAAATAATAAATGCGATGATGCTCAAGAAAACGCCCCAGCACAGAGCGAATGCGAATATTGTCGGACACCCCGGCAATCCCCGGCCGCAAACAACATACGCCGCGTACAATCAGATCGATTTTCACCCCCGCCTGAGAGGCGCGATACAGGGCGCGAATAATCTCGGGCTCTTCCAGGCCATTCATCTTGGCAATAATGCGCCCCTGCCCGCCGTTACGCGCATGTTCCGCCTCGCGTTCAATGCGTTCGAGCATGCCCTTGTGCAGCGTGAACGGCGCCTGCAGCATCGTTTTCATGCGCTGAACCCGGCCCATACCGGTTAATTGCTGAAACACCTTATGCACATCCTCGCCCAGTTGCGGATCACATGAAAGCAGTCCGAAGTCCGTATAATAACGCGTGGTAATACTGTGGTAATTGCCGGTGCCGAGATGCACATAGCGCCGTACACGGCGCCCTTCCCGGCGCACAATCAGCATCATTTTGCCATGGGTTTTATAGCCGACCACGCCATACACAACCTGCACGCCGGCGGCATGCAGACGATCAGCCAGACCGATGTTCTCGGCTTCATTAAAACGCGCGCGCAATTCGATCACCGCCACGACTTCCTTGCCTGCACGGGCGGCCCGCACCAGCGCATCGACAATCGGTGAATCGGGCACGACGCGATACAGGGTCTGTTTGATCACCAGAACATTCGCATCATCGGCCGCCTGGTGCAGCAAATCCATCACCGGAGCAAAACTCTGGTAAGGATGGTGCAACAACACATCTGATTTGCGTATGGCATCAAACAATGAAGCCGGCTCATCTTCCGTATCAACGCGTATCCCTTCGGGCAGCCCGGCGACAAACGGCCTGAACTTGAGATCCGTCCGATCCACCTCGTCGGAAATAGCCGCCAGCCGATACAGGTTGACCAGGCCATCCACGCGATACAGGTCCTGCTCTTTCAGATTAAACTGATGCAGCAGAAAATCCGACAACTCCGCCGGGCACTTCGTGGAAACCTCAAGGCGAACGGCCGCGCCATAGCGACGCTCCAGCAATTCGCCGGCAACGGCTTTCTTCAGATCTTCGGTCTCCTCTTCGTGCAGGTAAAGTTCGCTGTTACGCGTCACCCGAAACTGATGACAGGCCTTGACCTGCATGCCCGGAAACAATTCGCCGACATGGGCATGAATAATCGAAGAGAGCAAGACAAAGCCATGCGCACAACCGGCAACATCCGCCGGCATCGAAATCAGCCGCGGCAGGGAACGCGGCGCCTGCACAATGGCATATTGCATTTCACGACCGAACGCATCCTTGCCTTCAAGCGCGACGATAAAATTGAGGATCTTGTTCACCAGCTGCGGAAACGGATGGGCCGGATCCAGTGCAATCGGCGTCAACACCGGCAGCAGCTCACTGCGAAAAAAACGCCGTATCCACTGCCGCTGCCGCTCATTCCATTCGCCACGGCGGAGAATCGCAATGCCCTGCCCGCGCATGGCAGGCAACAGTTCGCATTCCAGTAACGCATATTGTTCATGCACCAGTTGATCCACAGCATGCCGAATCGCATCCAGCGTTTCCGATGTGGAACGTCCGTCCGCCGAAATCGTATTGATGCCCATCGCCATACGGTGCTTGAGCATGGCCACGCGCACTTCGAAAAACTCATCCAGATTGGAACTGCTGATACAAAGAAAACGCAACCGCTCCAGCAAAGGAATATCTTCATCACAGGCCATTTCAAAGACGCGGCGATTAAACGTCAGCATGCTCAGTTCCCTGTTAAGATACAATTCCGGCGACTGCAGATCGCGCCCTGTGTCATCATTGCCAGTCAACAAAAAGCCCCCTGAAACCCATAAACACCATCATTTCACTGCACCATTATACATCATCCCGTGTCAATCTGATGACACCAGGCAAGCAACTTTATGTCATCTCCCTGCCGTATTGCTGACATCCGCATGCCCTATTCGACTTTTATCATCACGCCATTACTTCAAGGAGGTTGAGCCCATGAACCGACAACGCAGAAACGCCCTGATCCTGACCCCGCGCATTTTTCCCGGACATCAGATCGCCAGCCTGCTTGAGCTGCACGGATGGTCATCTGTACATGTTCATAACACTATGTCACTGTATGATATCATGCAACAGCACCCGGGCATGCTTGTCGTTGATGTCACTCGCGAGCAAGCGTGTAATTTTGATCTGCTCGACCACTATCGCCGCAGCAATCTTTTAACCTACAGGGTTGCCTTATGCGAAGGGGGTAATACCCGGGCCATGCGCGTCGCCAGACATATCGGCGTAGACGGCTTCTTTTACCTCAATCGCCACGGCCTCGCCATTGATGCCAGCCGCGGGCTGGCACCGATATTCCTGCGACAACGCCATACCCGAACCCATCACATGAACATGCCCCGTCCAGCGATGCGCTCGATGTCGACAGCGCTACCCTGATCATCATCATTGACCCTGCCTCTGGCTTGCATAACAATCAGCAGGGTGAATGACGCCCCGATTACCGTCACTGAACTGACCGCCCGTATCAAGGCGCTACTGGAACAGGATTTCGCCCGCATTCATGTTTGCGGCGAAGTTTCACGTCTGACACGTCATCGTTCCGGCCATATCTATTTTACAATCAAGGATGAACATGCCGCCATCGCGGCGGTCATCTGGCGCTCCACGGTGGCGCGGTTGCACACCATGCCCGTCGATGGCGAAGCCTTCGCCTTCACCGGCAGCATCAGCGTGTACGAACCCCGCGGCAGCTATCAGCTGATGGTGCGCCAGATTGAACCCCTGGGGGCCGGCCGTCTGGCTGCCGAATTTGAAAAGCGCAAGGCCGAATTTTCCCGCCGCGGCTGGTTTGATCGCGAACGCAAACGACCCGTTCCGCCCCTGCCCCGGCATATCGGCATCGTCACCTCGGCCACGGCTGCGGCATTGCAGGATGTCAGAAAGGTTCTGGCCACCCGTCCCGGCTGGCTGCATATCACCGTTGCACCTTGCCCTGTCCAGGGCGCGGATGCGCCGCCCGGCATTGTCCATGCACTGCAGAAAATACAACAGGCCGATCCCGATGTCATTCTGCTGGTACGCGGCGGCGGCAGCCTGGAAGATCTGTGGTGTTTTAATGATGAGCGTGTGGTTCGTGCTATTGTGGATTGTCGCATTCCTGTCATCACCGGCATCGGCCATGAGATCGACACCACCCTGGCCGATCTGGCTGCCGACCTGCGCGCCGCCACGCCATCCAATGCCGCGGAATGTGCCTGTCCCTCAAGCGACAACCTGCGCCAACGCCTGGCACCCATAGAAAAACTGGCCTCACTGTTGCGACAACAGCTGCAACGACAACAGCTGCAGGTCCTGCATCTTGCCCGCCATATGCAACAATTGTGGCTGCGTCAGTCCGACCAGCGTCAGATGCTGCTGGCCGATCGTCAGCAGCAATGCCATCACCGTATGCGCGAACACCTCTCCCGGCTGCGCCGGACTCTGTCACACACGGACAAGGCATTACATATGCAGGAACCGGGCTTTCAGCTCAAGCAACGCCACCAGCGCCTGCATCGCACAAGCATGGCCCTGCATGATGCCATTAACAGCCGCCTGCACGGACATATGCAACAACTCAATCATCATACAGCGCGCTTTATGGCCCTTGCAGGCAGTCCGTTGTCACAGCAAAGAAAACATCTGGAACTCCTGCAACAGCGTCTGCTGCTGCAACGTTCGCTGACAGAAACGCCACGGCAGCAATTACAAGGCCGCAGGCAGCTACTGCATGGCTGGCTGCAGCCCTGGCTGAAAACACAGCGCCAGCAACTGCACTCACTCGGCAATCAGCTGCATGCACTGGGGCCGAAACAGGTACTGGCACGCGGCTATACGCTCAGCCTTGATCAGCATGGCAACATCATCACCCACGCGGCCATGCTGCAGCGCGGACAAATCATGCACACACGATTTTGCGATGGCGAAATCAGCAGCCGCATCGAACATATTACCACGGAGGAACCATGAAATATCACCTTCCCGCCCTGCTCTTGCTGCTTGTGCTGGCCACACCCTGCGCTCAGGCGGCCCCCCTGCAGGCCATCCAGGGCGATGTGCTTGAAGTGCATCTGACAGCACAGGTTGCCAGGCCGACGCTGCAATGCCTCGGCAAGACATGGCCGGTCATGGCAGCTGCTGATCAACACGGCTGGCGCGGCTGGATCGGCATTGATATGAAAACCCGCCCGGGCGACCATACCTGTCGGTGGCAATCCCCGGCCACCGAGCTGGACATCCCGCTGCATATCGAGCCGGGCAAGTTCCGCATTTCCCGCATCACGGTCAAAAAATCGATGGCCGAATTCGATGCTGCGACACTGGCCCGCATTCGCCGTGAAGTGCAGGCGCTGAAGGCAACCTATCGCATGCATGTTGACGCCTCACCGCCGGTGGCCATGCAGCTCATGCCGGTAAAAGGCGTGGAATCCACCCCCTTTGGTGCCCAGCGTTATGTGAATGGTGAACCGCGCTCGCCGCATTCAGGCATTGATATTGCCACCGCAGAAGGCACGCCGGTTCAGGCGCCATTGGCCGGCCGCATCCTTTATGTCGCCCATATGTACCTCAACGGCAATACCGTCGTCATCGGTCACGGCCACGGTCTGGTTTCCGTGCTGTCGCATCTTGCGGATACGCGCGTGCAGGAAGGTGACCGGGTACAAACCGGTGACATTATCGGCACCGTCGGCCAGACAGGGCGCGCAACCGGCCCCCATCTGCACTGGAGCATCCGTTTTCAGGAAGCGCGCGTCAATCCGCATCGCCTGCTAGCCTTGGGGCATACAAAACCATAGGCGCTTGGGAAAGCAGCCATGCTATGCCATACTTATGTGCGGGAACACAGGAGCGAACGCCATGACCATCCATGCATTAATTATCGATGACGAACAATCCGTACAGAATATTTTGTCGTCCTTTCTCAAGCAATATGCCGGCACAAAGTCATGGCCGATCGAGATTCACAACCTGCGCAACCCCATTGAAGGACTGTTTGAACTGACCACAGCCGGAGAGCGCTATCAAATTATTTTGCTGGATGTTCGACTGCCCAAGATGGGGGGCGATGAGATTTACCACGCCATTGAGCAGGTCCACCCGGCCATTCTCAATCGTATCCTGTTCGTTACCGGATATCCGGAAGATCTGCTTGCCCGGTTTCCGGAGCACTCGCTGAAAATTCTGCAAAAGCCTTTCCGCTATCATCATCTGGCAACTGCACTGGATGATATCATGGCCAGCCAGAAGGCGATGGATTGTGAAGCACAGACTTGAACAATGGGCAGCCAGCCTGCGTGAGCGCCAGATTGCCACCAGCATCGCTCTGGTTTGCCTGTTACTGATTATCATTGTATCCATCTGGCCGGACATATTTCACTCATCCGGCGAGCTTTCCCCTGTGCGACAGGCCGCAGAACCGCCAGCAACCCCGGTAACAGCTGTCGCAACCCGGGCAGCGCAGCCTCCTGAACCGGCCATCACGCCGGCTGAAAGCCAGCCTGCCGCACCTGCAAAACCTGAGGCAGCCCCCGCCATGCCCAAAAAAGCGCCTGTAGCGACAAAACCGCCCGCGCCCGATATCCCGCAAGATGCGCCGCCGGCAACGAACAGCACCCCCCCCCTGTCATCAGGATACTATATTCAGGTGGGCGCCTTCAGTGATAAAAAGCGGGCCTCGGCCATGCAGCAGAAGATTCAGCATGCCGGCTGGCCGGTGCATATCATGCCCAAGGCCAAAGGACTGCTCGGTGTGGTCATCGGGCCATATCCGTCACGCAAACAGGCTGAGCAACAACAGAAGAAAATCCTGCAACAACTGAAACTCAAGGGATATCCGATCCAGCATACATCATGAGTCGCTTCCCTGTTGTTCGTGGCATGGTGGCGGCCGGGCACCCTGCCACCGCCGATGCCGGTGCCGCCATCCTGCGTGATGGCGGTAATGCCGTGGATGCTGCACTTGCCGCCGTATGCACGGCCTTTACCGCCGAACCGGTATTAACTGCCGCCGGTGGCGGCGGCTTCATGCTCGTCGCGCCGCCTCATGCTGCCCCCTGCCTGTTTGACGGTTTCGCCAAAATGCCGGGCGGGCGAAAAAACACCCGCAGCGGCATGACCGCCATCCCGATCGACTTCTCCGATACAATCCAGACCTTCCATATCGGTCAGGCATCCGTCGCCACACCATCGCTGATGGCCATGCTGTTCGCCGCCCATCGGCAATATGGCAAACTGCCGATCCGCCAGGCTCTGGAGCCGGCCATTGTCGCCGCCCGCGACGGTATTCGCCTTAATACCATGCAGGCTTCCTTCATCCATCTGCTGCAACCCATTCTGACGCATACCCCGACCGTAACCGCACTGTATGCCGGCAAACGCGGCCTGCCGCAAGCCGGGGAAATCTTCCGCAACCCGGATCTGGCCAATACCCTGGAAATGCTGGCCATTGACGGCATTGATGAGATGTACCGCGGCGATCTGGCAAAAGCCATCATCCGGGCCTGTGAGCCGGACGGGCTGCTGGGCATGGCGGATTTGTCCGCTCCGCAATACCAGCGCCGCACCCCGTTGAGCATACAGGCGCTGGGCGGCACCCTGCTGACCAATCCGCCGCCTTCATCCGGCGGCCTGCTGATTGCCTTTGCCCTGCAATTGCTGGACAGGCTGTCTGCCGGGCATAATGAGGCATGGCTCATACATCTGACCGAGGCGCTGCGAGAAACCAGTGCCCTGCGTCAGGACAGCTTTGATCAGGCCATCCATGATGAGGATATCGTGCAACGCATTCTGTCCGCGCAGACGTTGCAGCAGGCTCTGCAACGTATCCGTCAGCGAACAACGGACAGCAAAACAACGGAAAGCGGCAACCGGCATGGCAGCACAACCCATATCAGCATTATCGATGGCGAAGGCATGGCCGTATCCGTTACGACCAGCAATGGTGAGGGCTCCGGCATTGTCGTCCCCGGCAGCGGCATTCATCTGAACAATATGCTTGGCGAGGAAGACATTAATCCGTTGGGTTTTCATTCCCTTCCGGCAGGAACGACGCTGTCTTCAATGATGGCGCCCGGCATCTTTTTCCGGCATGGAAAACCGGCCCTGATTCTGGGCAGCGGTGGCTCCAACCGCCTGCGCGGAGCCATACTGCAAGTGCTGCTGCGCCATCAGCATCTGGGGCAGCCGCTGGAAGAAGCCATTGCTGCGCCACGCCTGCATAACGAAGGCATGGAACTGGATGTGGAACCGGGTCTGTTATGCGATGCGGATCGTCACAGATTACAGCAGCGCGGATGGCGTATTCGCCAGTGGCGTGAATGCAGTGTTTACTTTGGCGGTGTCCATGCCATCAGCCTGTCGGACAACGGCGATGTCGAGGCCTGTGGCGACCCGAGGCGCGGCGGCGCGTGGGCCGCCGCATGAACCATACCCTGATTGCCCTGGGCGGCAACCTGGGCGATGTGCTGTCATGCTTTGTCAAAGCGCGTCGCATGCTCAATGCCTTGCCGCACAGCCGCGTCGACACCAGTTCCCTGTATTATCGCACACCGCCCCTTGGCCCTGCCGGACAAGCGGATTATCTGAATGCCGTACTGGCATTCACGACCATACTTGAAGCCGAAGCACTGCTGCTCGAACTGCAAGGCATCGAGCAGCAGCTGGGGCGTATTCGCCCGGCCCCGCGCTGGAGCGCGCGCACCCTTGATCTCGACCTGCTGGACTGGAATGGCATCATCATGCACTCGAGCTTGCTGGAACTGCCACATCCGCGCCTGCATGAACGCAGCTTCGTGCTGCAACCTCTTTGCGATATTGCGCCCGACTGGCATCATCCGCTGATCGGCCTGTCAGCACGAACGATGCTGGAACAGCTATATCAGCAGGGAGAAGAGCCCCTGCCAGAGGGAACACCATGGTAGAGACCAGCCAGCGCAGCCTGCATCAATGTCATATTGCCATAGAAGGCCCGATCGGTGTGGGCAAGACCACGCTGGCGCGTGCCCTGGCCGATCGCCTGCAGTCGTCCCTGGTGCTGGAACAGGTTGATCATAATCCGTTTATTGAACTCTATTACAGCGACCCCGAACATCATGCCCTGGCCGTGCAGTTATCCTTTCTGTTTTCCCGCCTGAAACAATGGCAGGAATTGCACCAGCAGGAGCTGTTTCATCAGGGCATCGTCAGTGACTATATTTTCGCCAAGGATCGCTTGTTTGCCACGATTACCCTGAGCGATGAAGAGCTTGCACTCTATGACAAGGTCGCCCGTGCCGTCACCGAAAACATGCCCCGGCCGGATCTGGTGATCTATCTCCAGTCCCGCGCCGATATTATCATGCAACGCATCCGTAAACGCGGCCGCAACTTTGAACATGCGCTGAGCGAACAATATCTCGGCAAGGTCATTGCCGCCTACGACCGTTTCTTTTTCCACTATCAGGATTCACCGCTGTTGATCGTGCAAACCGACAAACTCAATTTCGCGCATGATCCCGAACATATTGATGCATTGATTAACCGTATCGGCAGCATGCGTTCAAGCACCGAATTCTGGGCGGATCATTCAGCCATGCCCTAGCGCAAAACTCAGCGCATATCCCGTACTATCGCCTGAACCTGAAGCTGCCGGTCTCCATCGAACTGCAGTGACAGGCGTATCCGGTCTCCGGCATGCAACACGCGCTTCAGGCCCATGAGCATGATATGCGCACCGCCTGGCGCAAAAGCATAGTGTTCCCCCGGCACAAGCCGAATATCGTGCAGGGCCTGCATATCCCTGCCATGGAACATGGCCATCGCCGCCGCATCCGTCGTTACGCCTGTCAGACGGTGCGCCTGCACATCGGCATTACGGATATCCATATATACCGCCGCTGTCTCACTCACCGGCGGTGGCATACGCACCCGCGCATTCGCCACCTCAAGATCGGCCGCCTCCGCCAGCCATGGCATCAGCAGCAAACATCCCCATAGCATGCGTTTCATCATCACCTCCCCAGCCAGCGCCGCATCAGCGATGCCATCGCATCGGGCGACGTTTTCTCATCGAACAGGGCGACCACCTGCCCCTGAGCATTGATCAGATAAATAAAATTCGAATGGCTGACCGTATATTGACTGTCAGCCGCGGCCTTGGGTACGACATACTCCAGCCGCCAGTCCGCCGCCAGTGCAGCAAGCTGCTGTGGCGTTCCCGTCACGCCTGTCATACGCGGATCAAAAAAGGATACATAGCGCTGCAAATGCGCCGGCGTATCCCGTCGCGGATCGATGCTGACAAACAGGGCATATACCCGGTCGGCCAGCGCTTGCGGCATCTGCCGCATGGCCCGGGCCATCACGCCCAGCGCCGCAGGACATACATCCGGGCAATGGCTGTAACCGAAATACAGCAGCCCCACCTTGCCGCGGAAATCGTGCAAATGCACCGTTCCTGTTGCGGATTGCAGGGCAAAATCGCCACCCATCCGCGCCAGGTAGGCAGGTATTGATGGCTGCAGGCGTTGGGCATACAGCCCTGCCGCACCAACGATGCACCCCAGCATCAGCAATGCCGCCAGCCCTGTTTTCCATGCTTGCATCCGCCTCTCCGTTATCCGCCCGTCACTCCTGCTGCAGCACCATCTGCAACAGGGAGCGGGCAGCATCACTCGTCCAGTCACGCTCACCCATGATACGCCCGACAATTCTGCCTTCGCGATCAATAATATAGGCCGTCGGAAACGCCCGCACGGCATAGCGCTGACGCACTGAGCCATTCGCATCCAGCAGGGTATCGAATCCCGGTGCCGCATCACGGATGAACGAACGAACCACGCTGCCATCGCCGTGATCCACATTCACACAAACAATGCGCAAATCTGTGTGCGCCATCTCCCGCTCCAGCATCTGCAATTGCTGCACTTCGCGTCGGCATGGCGGGCACCATGTGGCCCAGAAATGGAGCAGCACCACATTCCCGCGGTAATCGTGCAGGGACACCTGCCTGCCGTCCAGCGCCGGCAGGGAAAAATCCGGTGCCGGCTTCTGCACTTTCGGCCATTGCATGCCAAATGCCTGCGCCACATCGCCATCATCTGCATGGGCCTGACATGTGCCGCACAGCAGCAGACACAGTATCATGGATCGAAACAGACAGCCTCGCATGTTCACTCCTTCACTTTGTTGCAGGGCAGAATCAGCGGCCCGACGTTTGGGTCGGGCCGCCATCATTGAGCTAACGGGCATGTGCGCGAAGATAATCCGCAACCGTTCGCCATTCTTCCGTTGTCATGGCCATGCCGCGCTCCTCCATACGCTGCTTCATCACACGCAACATATGTTGCCAATGCGGCCAGTCCAGCCGCTTCGGATGCGGCAGAGCGTGGCACGCCGAGCAACGCTCGGCAAACACCCGGGCCGCCGGCGAATCCGCATCCGGCACATCCATGCCCCAGACGGGCTGCACGATCATCAAACTTAACAACAATAATAATGTACGCATCATGCCCCTCCTAAAAGCCCAGCGCCGCATCAGCCGGCGTAGAGGACAGCGAACGCACACTGTCGCTGGTCGGAATTTCGATATACCAGGTCAGCATCACGCGCCAACTGTCCTTTAATTGCAGGCCGTTTTGTCGCTGATACAAGGGCAATTGCACACCGACATCCACGATCTGCAGCGGTACCGGCTGCCATTGCACGCCCAGCGTCGTAAACAGCTGCGTCTTGCCGAGATTGGCAGGGTCCCATAGCGGCGTCATATACGGTGAGGATGGCATCCCCTGCACGGCATGACCGGATGCACCCGTTCGCGCCTCATCGGCCTCGCCATGCAAACGCCCCTGCCATTCGCCATTGAGTTCGCCATAAAGCACCCAGGCATAATGTGGCTGATACATCAGATAGGCATCCACCTGCCCCCGGTCACCAAGACGATAACCACGCTTGTTGGTTCCGGTGCGCGCCGTATAACGCACATCAGCCCCCCACCACCAGGGCGAGCCTGAGTGCTGGTACAGTGCGCCAATGATCGGATCCCAGGTGCCACTGCCCAGTTGCATGCCATAAGGCAGCAGTTCCTTCTGGCGCATGGCCACAGGATGCGTCGTATTGCGCTTGTCAATCGAGCCGGTTGGCATGGACAGGCCGCCGAACAACGAAAACTCCTCGGATGGAATTAACGGGTCATCCGCATAGAGACGGTACTTGGCCATCAGCATCGTATCCGCCATGCCCCGGGATTTCATCGTATAGCCTGACGCTCCCGTGGTCATGCGCATCATGCTATTGAACTGCATATCCATGCGGTTATCCACGTACATGCCCATGATGCCGGCAAAGAAATCATCGCTGAAGCTGTAACCGGCTGCCAGATTCAGCATGGCCATATCCATGGACACAGGTGCCGCCATGAACTTGCCGGTCGGCATGCCCATCATCACCGGCATGCCCAGTACCGATGCCGTATCGACATCCTGAGTGCCGGCGCGCAGACCGGACATATGCATGAACATCGGCTGAATCTTGAAACGAAACTCGTGGGTTTCCGGAATGCCGCCACCCGGTATATTCATCGGCATATTGCCGCCGCATTTCCCACAACATAAGCCCACATAAGCCTGGGCTGCCGGCAATGCCGCGAACAGCATCGCCAGAAACATGATTATTCTGATCATACTCTCTCCTGAAATTCTGATATTAAATCCCACGGCGGAAGGCACGGAATGCCCGCAGCAATCCGACCGTTAAAAAAGCAATGGATTAAAAATCAGCTGAATTCAGGAGGAGGATCGTCATGATGCGGGTTTGCCGGCGTCAGACTGAGCTGCCACGGCATATCTGCCATCGATGTGTGTACCACAGCAAGCAAAAGATCGCTGCTGACAGAATGCGGACTGAACTGGTGCGGCAGGGAATCGACATTGTGATGGCAACCACAGCCGCATTCGAGAAAGCAATCCTGCGCATCAATATCATGCTGGTTGCCGACCATCGGCATCG
>WFNX01000041.1 GCA_015488375.1 Mariprofundaceae bacterium
AAACCCCGATCTTCATGGCGCATGGTATTGACGATCCCGTGGTACCATTCGCACTGGGAGATGCGGCACAGCGTCAGTTACGCAGTCAGGGCTTTCAGGTGGAATGGCACAGCTATCCGATGGAACATCAGGTGTGCATGGAAGAAATCCGACAACTCGGATGCTGGATTCAGGAAATTTTATCCAGCCCCTGCAATTCTTCAGCCTCAACATAAACACATCCCGGATACACCGGCCCCATATCAACGATATACCATTGCTCGCCGCGCCGGCCCAGTTCCACATCGAACACATCACCCGTTTCCACAAGCTCCAGAATGGCCTTCGGCAGGGCCACCGGGCCAATATCCCGTTGCTGGCTGTCGAAATGAAACACAATGCCCTCATCATCCACCGCATGCACCCGCGCATGCCCCTCGGCAAAAGCCGTGAAACGCTTGCCGCGGGCGTGTGGCGACATGGCACTGCCGGAACGCACGTAATAATAGAGAATCCGCGCCAGTCGCGAGGCCCGGCTGGCCTCCGGCGTCACCTCGTTTAATACGGTAAAAAAATCCAGATACTCTCCGGGTGTCCAGCGATGCGTATCCTGCAAATAGGCAAACCAGCGTGCCAGTTCCTCGGCATAGGTCTGAATGCTGTCGCTGCTGGCAGACTCACGCAACAGAAACCAGGCCATAAAATCACGCACATGCCCCGTCTGCAAACGACTTAGCGGAACCTGTCCCAGATCATGTACCGGCTCAATATCGCCCTCGAGCAAATGCATCATTTGCTCTTCCAGATTCTCTTCCCAGTCACTGAAATCGCCGGCATCATCAAATTCAGGGTCGCGAAAAAGATCCGAAAAATGAACCAGATATTGCACCAGATGCTCAAATACCGTCGTGGCTGTATAGGCGCTTTCATGCTCGTCCCGCTGATGCAGATAATCATCTATCACCTGCTGCAATCGCGCATCATGCATCAGTTTCATCACCTCCGTATTCCGTCGCGGCCATCACATGCCGCGAACAGACTTGCCGACCCCCGAACATCGGGCTATGTTGCGGCTGCCGCATTACAAGGCGGCTGATGATACGGTTTCTGGAGTCAAATGTATGCAAATCAATGCCACAAGCATCCGCGTCGGAAATATTCTGGAAGTTGATGGCGCCCTCTGGCGCGTCATGAAAACCCAGCACGTCACCCCGGGCAAGGGGGTGGCCTGTATGCAGGTCGAGATGCGTAATATCGAAACGGGCAATAAAACCAACAAGCGTTTTAATTCAACCGAACGTGTTGAGCGCGTCACCTTATCCCAGCGTGAAATGCAGTTTCTCTACGAAGACAGTGGCCAGTATCATTTCATGGACATGGAAACCTACGACCAGATCACCCTCGGGCGGGATATGCTGGAGCAGGCATTGCCTTACCTGTTGCCGGAAATGCAGGTCATCATCGAATTCCACGAGGACCGTCCGTTGAATGTTCAGTTACCGCAGACGGTGGTGCTGGAAGTTGTCGAATGTGATGCCGCCATCAAGGGGCAGACGGCAACCGGCTCCTACAAACCCGGCAAGCTGGAGACCGGCGCATCCATTATGGTTCCTCCCTATCTGGAAGCTGGCACCCGGGTCAAGGTCAACACCGAAACCGGCGAATATATCGAACGTGCCTGAGGCCAGGCTTAGGCCTCCGTACAGTTCAGCTTGTCCAGATTGCCGTTAATCACTGTCAGAATGCGGCAGATCTCTGCGATATCCTGCTCAGACAGGCCCTGCAGGGCCTGATCACTGAGTTTTCTCAGTTCAGGCCACACCCTGTCAAACGCCCGTTCACCCTGTTCCGTGATACATGCGCGTACGATACGGCGATCCTGCCGATCCTGCTCGCGCCCGACCAGGCCGCTTTTGACCAGCGCATTCACCATGCGCGTCACCGCCGCCTTGTCCTTGCCGAGAATCGCTGCCAGCCGGGACTGGGGAATACCGTTAAAATGGCGAATAATCATCAGCATATCGGCCTCTTCAGGCGTCAGCGGATAGCCGGCCTGCCGACAAATGCGACTGACCTGACATCGTACCTGACTGGTCATACAGCCAATCAATGGCATGATGAGCCCCAGCCCCTTTGACACATGCTGATGTTCCATGGCAGAAACCCTAGTGAGAAAATTGATATTATCAATAGTTGACAATGTCAATATAACAACCCATCTTTCATTGCCGCAGCACGGCTGTCAGGATGCCTGACAAGACTATTCTCGCACGGAGGAAGCGGACAAAGCGATGAAACAACACAAGCATTCGATGCTCTCCCGGCTGGCATATGCTGTCATTGCCGCCCTTTCGCTGTGCATCGCCATTGTCGCACCGGCTGCGGAAGAACATGTCAGCCTGAAACAGGTCATCGAACAGGTACTGCATAACCATCCGGACCTGCGCATCAGCCATATCGACAGCGCTATCGCCGCGACTGACAGCGAACGCATCCAGGGGCTGCTCGACCCGCACATCCGGGCCGGCGCCGGTATTGCTCAGGATCAAACTCCGGTGAGCAGCAGCTTTCAGCCGACCGAAACGCGCATTGCCCGATTCGATGCCGGCGCCAGCAAAACGCTTGCCTTCGGAGACACGCTCGGCGTTGACTTCAGTTACAACCGGGATCTGCAACTGTTCAATTCACCGTTCGCCAATCAGCTGGCATCGATCAATCCGGCCTATCGCAGTCAGTTGAACCTGAGTTATCGTCATCCCCTGCTCAAGGGTAACGGTTTGCCTGCCTATGCGCAGGGACTGGAAGCCGCCGAGCAACGCCATCGGGCCAGCCGCCTGCAGAGTGCCGTGCTGGCACATCAGTTAACCCTGACGGCCCTTAATCTGTTTTACCAGCTGGCACTTGATGATGTGAACATCCATTATGCGAGACTGGCTGTTGATCGCGCCAGACGCCTGCTTGCCTATCAGCGCCAGCGGGAAACTTTCGGCCTGATCGAGGAAACCGACCGTCTGCAGGCCGAAGCTCTGCTGGCCACTCGCAAAACCCAGCTACAGCAGGCCATCGCCCAGCGTGAAACCGACCAGACCTCCCTGAACCGCCTGATGCTGCAGCCGGCCAGCCACCCCTTGCATATCACATTGCCACCGGTTGCCACGGATATCCCCGAGCCACTGCCTGAAGCCCTGCAGCAGGCGCGCCGCACACGTCCTGAACTGCATTTGCTTGAAGCCCAGCTGAAAGCAGCCGAAGCCGACCTGCTCATTGCCAGGGATGAAGATCGGGCTCAACTGGATGTCATTGCCGAACTGGGCACTCGCGCACTGGATAACACAGCCGCCGGTGCGGCCGGAAAAGCATTCAGCATCAATGACCATTATGCCGTATTATCGCTGGAATTCTCGGATACCGTCACCGGGCACCGGGAAAAGGCCGCCATCCGCAGTGCCGAACTCAGGAAACAGCGCATACAGGCCGAACACAGCAAATCACTGGAAAGCATCCATGATGAGCTGGCCGCGGCGGCCACAGCCATCCGCACGATCACGCCCACCGTAAGCCTGACCAGAAAACAGGCCGCAGTTGAACTGCGTAAATTCAACGAGGAGCTGGAACGCTATCGCCAGGGCAGAACCGACACAGCCACCCTGGTTCAGTTCGAGGGTGATCTGCATAATGCCGAACTGCAGGCTGAACTGCAGCGCCTGCGGCTGCAGCTGGCTCAGCAACAATACCTCTGGGCCAAGGGGCAACTGATGCCTTCGCTCGGCATCGCCTTCGCCTCCACCGATGACCGGATACACCAATGAAACAACTGATCGCCTTCTTCGTTCGTCGCGGCCTCATTGTCAATCTGCTCTCGTTGCTGCTCCTGACAGCCGGCATTTATGCCGGCATCAATATTCAGCGCGAGGCATTCCCCAGCGTCAATTTCGATATTATCGCCATTGGCGCAGGCTATCCGGGTGCCGCACCACGCGAAGTGGAACGCCTGCTGGTTACGCCCATTGAACGCGAGCTGAAAAGCATCGACGGCATTAACACGATTCACTCCACGGCATTTCTCGGCCGCATGCAGATGACCATCGAGGTCGATCCCGACTACACGGATCGTTCCCGTCTCGTCTCCGATATCCAGCAGGCCATTAACCGCGCCGATCTTCCTGCCGATCTTCCTGCCGATCCCGTCATCACCGAAGTCAAATCGGAACAGACGCCGGTGCTGACATTCTCCATATTCGGTGATTTCAAACCGCTGGAACTCAAACATCTGAGCGACCTGATCGAAGATGATGTGCGGAATATTGACGGCGTTGCCAATGTCTTCGTTCAGGGCGACCGAAAGGAAGAAATCCGCATCGTGCCGATCCCTGAAAAAATGCGGCAGCAACGGGTTTCGGTTAACGATATCATCACCCTGATTCGCGGCTGGAACATTGATGCACCGGGCGGTCGCCTGAAAGAACCGGAAGGACAAAGCATTATTCGTATCACCGGCGAATTCACCTCAGCCGAGGATGCGGCACGGCTGGTGCTGCGCGCCAATGAGAAGGGGCAGGCCCTGTATCTGGGAGATGTGGCCGAAGTCACCGAAACACTGGAACAACCCGGCCGTTATGTCGGCGCCCAGGGCAGCCCGGCCGTTAATATGATCGTGCTGAAGAAGGGCGACAAGGACATTATCAAACTGGTCGATGCCGTGCGCGCCTATCTGAAGACCGTTCCCGAAGTCTATGGCGAGAATGTGCAGGTGCGGGTCTATAATGATTTTTCCACCATCACTCGTCTGCGTCTGGGCGTGCTGACCAGCAACGGCGCGATCGGCCTGATCCTGGTGCTGCTGACCCTGATGCTGTTCCTGCGTCCCTCAGTCGCCTTCACAACGGCATGGGGCCTGCCAATTATTTTCTTCTCCGGCGTACTGGTACTCTATCTTTCCGGCGTTACCCTGAATCTGCTGACCATGTTCGGCTTTATCATGGTGCTCGGCCTGATGGTTGATGATGCGATCATCATCGGAGAAAACGCAACCTGGCAGATGGAGCAGGGCCTGAGTCCCGAGCAGGCGGCCATTACCGGCACAACAGAACTGATTGGTCCGGTCACGGCAACGGTATTAACCACCGTTGTCGCTTTCCTGCCATTGATGCATATGGACGGGATTATCGGCAAGTTCGTCTATTCCATCCCGGTTGTCGTGGTCATTCTGCTGTTGTTTTCCTGGCTGGAAGCCATATTCATTCTTCCCAATCATATTCGCGACCTTGCCAATCCACGCAAGCACCCTAAGGAACGCCGCCTGTTTGTCTGGCTGACGCGCATCTATGGCTGGACACTGACCAAAGCCGTCAAACTGCGTTACCTGACCATCCTGCTGACCCTGGCCGGCCTGCTTGGTTCGCTGGCCCTGGCCAGCCATATGAAATTCCAGCTATTCCCTCCGGGTGCGGAAAGCACATTCTATCTGCGCGTAACCATGCCGACAGGCACCACGCTGGAGCAGACCTGGGCAACGCTGATCAGACTGGACCGGGAAGTACGCAAACGCATTGACCCGGAACTGCTGGAAACCACAACCATGATTGCCGGCGAAAACAGCGCCGATCAGCGCGAGGCACTGAAACAACTGGGCGACCGCTTCGGTTTTGAACGGGTGATTCTGATTCCGTTTACCCAGCGCGAGGTTTCCGCCTACACGGTGATGGAACGTATCAAGCAGGAAATCCCGCCGCTGTTCCCTGAGCTTGAGATCAGCTTTGCCATGCAAAAGCCCGGACCTCCGGTTGGCCGCGCCCTGCAGGTCGAACTGACCGGCAATCATGAGCCGGCGCTGATGCGCACCGCACAGCGACTGGAAGACATGCTGAAAACGGTCCCCGGTGCCTATGCCGTGGAATCGGATATCGAACCGGGCGATCCTGAAATGCATATCGTGCTCGATCGCAAACTGGCCGCCTATGCGCGCATTGATCTGGCTACGGTGGCATCCCATATTCGTGCCGCCTTCGACGGCCTTCGTGTTTCCACATTGAAACGCGGAAAGGAAGAAGTGGATGTAACCATACGTTATCCGGAACAGGCACAGCACGACATTAATACGCTGATGCAACTGGAAATCCCCAACATGCGCGGCGGACTGATTCCGCTGGGTCGCGTCGCCCATATCGAACATCAGGCCGGCATTAACAGCGTGCGCCACAAGGATGGCAATCGTGTTATCAATGTATCAGCCGAAGTGGATCAGAAAAAAATGACCTCCAGAAAGCTGAACGATATCGTGCGCCAGCGTGCCGATGAATGGCTCGGCGACGATGCGGAACAGGTGCGTTTTCATCTTGGTGGTGAACAGGAACGCAGTGAAGAATCCGTGCGCGGGCTGATTTTCAGTTTCGCCTTTGCCCTGCTGGGTATCTTTGTGATTCTGGCCATTCAGTTCAACAGTATCGGCTATCCGATTCTGGTCATGCTGGCCATTCCGTTCGGAGTCATCGGCATCATTATCGGCTTCTTTCTGCATGGTCAGCCGATTTCGTTCATGGCCATGATGGGCTTTGTGGCCCTGACCGGTGTTGTCGTCAATGCCTCGCTGGTCATGGCGGTCTTCATCCAGCGCCAGATCCGGCAGGGTGTACCCTGGCGAGAGGCCATTATTGAGAGTGGTAAACGCCGCCTGCGCGCCGTGTTGCTGACGGCCATCACCACCGTCGTCGGCCTGCTGCCCACGGCCTATGGCTGGGGCGGCCATGATCCGTTTGTGGCGCCGATGGCGCTGGCATTATCATGGGGCTTAATGTTTTCCACGATCATCACCCTGTATTCCGTTCCCGCAGCCCTTGGTATTGCCATTGATATCAAGCATGTGCTGTTGCGCATGGTCGGACGAACAGCGGCATCTGCCCCCGGCTGAAACCTCCGCGGGGAAATAAACAAATTTTAATCGCTGTTTCACACCCGTCTCATCGCTGCGACATACACTTCTCCTTGTCTGGTGTCTCCCTCCCCTCCCTCCCCTGACGCCAGACAACGTTTGATAAAGGGTCCTGCCATGCAGGGCCCTTTCAGCGTTATGGCATGGCATTTACACCATTCGCTGTAAACGACATGATCCGTGCATGCTGAGTTCCCTGATTTCTCGCAACCTGGCACCATTGACCCTGGCCGGTGCCATTGCTGCCTATATTCATCCTCCCCTGTTTCTTGTTTTCAAACATTATTTCCTGTGGTTCTTCGCCATCACCATGTTCGCACTGGGACTGGTGATGAAACCGGAAGAGGCCAGCGAGGCGCTGACCCGCCCTGCCAGCATTGCCATTGGTGTCGCCGCTCAGTTCACGATCATGCCGGCCCTGGGCTTTGCCGCTGCGATGATCACCCTGGCCGGCAGCAACGATCCGGCACTGGCGCTCGGCTTCATTATCGTCGGCTGTGCCCCCGGCGCCATGGCCTCGAACGTAATCACGTATCTTCTTGGTGGCGCGGTTGCCTTTTCCATTGCCATGACCATGCTGGCGACGACCCTTTCCCCGCTGTTCACGCCATTGCTGGTCGAATGGCTGGGTGGCGTGCTGATGCCCATCCCGTTCTGGCCGATGATGCAAACCATAATCACCACCGTAGTGCTACCACTGGCCGCGGGCATGTGGCTTCATCACCGTTTTCCACAGTATCAAGCACGCTATGAACGTATGGCTCCCGCCCTTGCCGCACTGGCCATTATCATTATCTGCAGCTATGCCGTGGCCGCCAATCATGCGCGCATTGCGCAAACGCCATGGGTTGTCTTCGTGCTGGTTGTCCTGCTCAATGCCGGAGGTTATCTCGCAGGCTGGATCATCGGCGGATTATGCCATTTCGAACATCGCTATCGTATCACACTGGCTATCGAGATTGGCATGCAGAATGCCGGCCTCGGCGTTGCCCTGGCATTAAAACATTTTGCGGCAGAAACCGCCCTGCCCGGAGCCCTGTTCGCCGTCTGGTGTATCCTGACAGCGGCCGGACTCAGTCGCTGGAAACGCGCCGGCAGGGCAGAACCCGCGGCACCCGTCTGAACATCGTACCTTGCCTTCGCATCTGTCCGCTTCAGGATAGTGGCAAATAACGGATTCAGGAATGCCTATGTACGCGCACGGAAAATTTCTCGCCCGCATGGCCTGCCATGCACTGATATTGTTTGTTTCAGCAACGGCCCATGCGACAGACTCACCATCACTGATTGATCTGCGCCTGGATCAGGAAAACCTTTCGGAGAAGAACAGGTTTTCCATCCTGCCACATAAGCCCAATTATATTCTTCCCCTGTCCTACAACACGCAGCCTAATCAGGCACCATGGCGGACTTTTGGCATCGGCCAGAACCCTGTGCAAAACCATGAAGTCAAATTTCAGGTCAGCATCAAGCTTCCGCTGGCAACCAATCTGCTGACAGAGCATGACGCATTATTTGCCGCCTATACACAGAAATCATTCTGGCAGGCCTATAACAAAAAAATATCCTCACCCTTCCGCGATACCAGTTTCAATCCTGAACTGTTCTATCGTATGGAACTGGACAGGGAAATTGCCGGCCTGCATGTGCGCATACTGAATCTTGGCTTTGAACATGAATCCAATGGCCGGGCCGAACCATTATCGCGAAGCTGGAACCGGCTTTATGCCACAGCCGTCGCCGAACAGGGCAATTTCGCGCTGGCGCTGAAAGTCTGGGCCCGCATTCCTGAAAAGGCAGCCTCGGACAATAACCCGGACATTCTCAACTACCTTGGCAATGAAGAATTGTATGCCATCTACCATTATGAGCGACACCGCTTCAGCCTGATGTTTCGACCGGGATTACGCGCCGGCTTCACGCCCGGCATTCAGCTTGACTGGAGTTTCCCGCTGACGGAAAAGATTCAGGGCTATGTGCAGTATTATTCAGGCTATGGAGAAAGCCTGATCGATTACAATCACTACAACAATTCGATCGGCATCGGCCTTATGCTGAACAACTGGCTATAAATGCCCATAACTGCTGAAGCGGATGCCCTGGCCAGATCTCTTTGCTGCCATGCACGTTGAAAAAAGCTGAAACAACAACAGCCGGCTTGTCACCGGCTGTTGATCGAAAAATGGTCGGGGTGAGAGGGTTCGAACCTCCGACCTTACCGTCCCGAACGGTACGCGCTACCAGGCTGCGCCACACCCCGTCTGTGCGAAGGGTGCGCATCATAAGGTTTTATGTGGCGGACTTCAAATACCTGTTTTCAGATCACCAGATGAACAATAAACAGTACATACAGCAACACATTGCCGAGCAACCATAACGGGGACAAACGCTGTGAACGCAACAGAAAATTCAGCCAGGCCATACCGCCAAGCGCCAGCACAATCGAGACAATGGCATGCGTATCATCAATATGCCAGGGCAGCAGCAGCATGCCGATGGCCGGGATGACCGTACCCTGAAACACCATGGCTCCGGTAATATTTCCGAACGCCAGCGTATCCCGGCGACGGCGAATCCATAAAATCGAATTGACCTTTTCCGGCAACTCGGTTGCGACCGGCACAATCAGCAGGGATACCAGCAATGCCGCCACGCCGATCATTTCGCTCAGGGATTCGGCCCCGGCCACAAACATTTTGGCACCGGCAATCAACAGCACCAGCCCGGCCGTCAGTTGCAGCAGGGCCACAATCAGTGAATTTCCCAGCCAGCGGGCAAGATAAAGATCATTATCGGCTTCCGTGCCATGGCCATCGGCCACCAGCGCACTGCTGGCCTTAATCGTCGTCATCAGATAAAGAAAATAGGCAACAATCAGGATGGCCGATGCCCCCAGACGCGCGCCGTGCCATGCGACAGGAAGAAAAGCAACCAGGGCTGCCAGACCAAAACCGATGAGAAAGAACCGGGCATCGCGCCGGATCCCGGTCGATTCCGGCGACAAGGCAACATGCCAGCCGTATTTCTGCGCGGCAAACAGCCCCATCAGCCCCAGGCTCAGGGTTCCCAGCATAAACGGAGCCCCCAGAATGGCTCCGAGACCCACGGCATGGTTGACCTCCATGGAAGCCCCGCCGGCCACGATAGCCACGATAGGTACAATGGTTTCCGGCATGGCCGTTCCGACGGCGGCAAAAATCGAACCGGTAACCCCCTCGGAAACGCCCATGCGTTCTCCCAGATTCTCCAGCGCATTGGTAAAAATCTGGGCCGCGGCAAACACCACCGCCAGAGCAAACAGCAACAATAAAACGGCTTCCACGATGGCAATTCCCCTCACAACGGTCACCATGCGCCCCTGCACAGCAATCGACTCAATGGCAGCAAGACTAGGCGAGTCACCCGATATCGTCCATCCGACTTGTACAAAAGAAACGCACTCCGTATGCTTCGCCCACTCATTGTTCGTAATCAAGAGAGGAAACCATGGCGTTTGTTGTCACCCAGCTTTGTAAAGATTGTGTCGATACCGCATGTGTTGCGGTTTGCCCGGTAGACTGTTTCTACCAGCCCAAGGAAATCACGGATGAAACCCCGAACATGCTGTTCATCTCACCGGAAGAGTGCATTGACTGTGCCGTCTGCGAGCCGGAATGCCCGTGGGAAGCCATTTATCCGGAAGAAGATGTGCCGGAAGTATTCGAAGGCGACATCGCCCTGAATGAGAAATGCGATACGGATCGCGATCTGTTTGAACTGGCGGAAGTCACCGATCACGAACCGCCGACAGCAGAAGAAGTTGCCGCAAATAAAGCCAAGTACGGACTGTAAGCCGCACTCCGACGATTCCGGCCTGCGCATCACGGATGCGCAGGCTTTTTCATATATGCACGAATCCAAACCTTCCATTTTCGGCATGAGCCGAAATGAACTGATCGCACTGTGCCAACAGGCCGGCGTCAAAACCGTGCATGCGGAAACGCTGCTGGCCGAGATTTTCCGCAAGGGAAAAACGAGTCTTTCAGACATGACAGGCCTGCCTCGTGCCCTGCAGGACTGGCTGCAAACGCACGTTGACAGCAGCCTGCCGCAACTCCTGGCCAGGCAGCGCTCCGGCGACGGAACCTGCAAAATGCTGCTGGCCATGCATGATGGCAGGGAAGTGGAAAGCGTGCTGATTCCCGCCGCCGGACGCCTGACCCAGTGCATTTCCACACAGGTGGGATGCGCGATCGGCTGCACCTTCTGCCTGACCGCCACGGCCGGACTGGTACGTCATCTGAGTGCGGCAGAAATGGTGATGCAAATCGTTTCCGCACAACAGTTCCAGCAACAGCGTCCGCGCAACCTGGTGCTCATGGGCATGGGTGAACCGCTGCATAATTATGATCAGGTTGCCCGTTTCCTGCATATCGTCACCGACCCGAAAGGCATGGCCTTTTCGCCCAATCGCGTCACCCTGTCAACGGCAGGGCTTGTGCCCGCCATCCGGCGGATGCAACAGGATGCCCTGCCCTGTAATCTGGCCGTATCACTCAATGCCACGACCGATGAGGTGCGCGATCGCATCATGCCGATTAACCGCAAGTATCCGATCCGCATGCTGATGCATACCGTGCGTGAATATATCGCTCAGCGCGGCGGCAAACGGGTACTCATCGAATATGTATTGCTGGCCGGCATCAATGATACGCCCGCTGATGCGCAGCGACTGTGTGCACTGCTTGATGGTCTGGACTGTACGGTCAACCTGCTGCCCTTCAATGCCCACACAGGCTCCGCCTTTGCACGGCCGACCGAGGATACAGTATCCGCCTTTCGCAATATTCTGGTACAGGCAGGCCTGGTAGCCGTTGTGCGCGATTCACGTGGCAGGGACATTTCCGCCGCCTGTGGTCAGTTGCGCACCGAAATCAGCCAACGCAAACAGGCATAAAAAAGGCGGCCCGCAGGCCGCCTGGCATGATTACTCGATATCCTTGTCCGGGATAATCAGCATCTCCACCCGTCGATTAAGCTGACGCCCCGCCTCGGTTTCGTTACTCGCGCGCGGCTGGGATTCACCCATGCCCCGCACCCGAATACGCGATGCCTCCACGCCCTGATCCATAAGATAGCGCTTGACGGCCCTGGCCCGTTTTTCCGAAAGCTCCTGATTATATGCTTCGGAACCAATACTGTCGGTATGGCCAGTGATCTGGATCGTCGTGCGGCTGTAACGTTGCAGAATATCCGCCACCTTATCCAGAGTCGTCAGGAATGCCGGCTTCAATCTGGCCGAATTAAAATCGAATGAAACTTCGTTGTTCATCGTGATTTTCAGATTTTCATTGCGAAGGCGTTCAATTTCCACCTGATGTGCCGCCCTTTCACTGGCCAGTTCACGTTCAAACTCCGCCTGCTGCTGATCCATATAACGCCCGGCACCGGCACCAATCAGACCGCCGGCCGCCGCACCAATCAGCGCTCCCTTCAGGGCACCACCGGAACGATCGCCCTGATAGCCAATGACCGCCCCAGCCAAGGCACCCAGCGCCGCTCCTGTTGCCGTGCCCGTCTTGGTGTGCCGGTTCGGATCATCCGGCGTGGTTGCACACCCTGTCAAACCCGTCAAACCTAGCGCCAGCATACTTATCCATATCATGGAACGTTTCATATTTGCCTCCTATCGCACAAAGACTTATGCACTCATATCCATCCCGCTGTGTGTCCGGTCACCATTCAGGTTACCTGTTCTATGCCGGTACACATTGCCAGTCCAGCGTAAATTATGCCCCTTCGCCTAAAACAGCCAGGGCGCTTCCTGTTTACGCCGCTGCTCATAGGCGCGGATTTCATCGGCGTGCTGCAGGGTCAGGCCGATGTCATCCAGGCCATGCAGAAGACAATGCTTTCTGAAATCATCCACGGCAAAGGAAAAGTGCTCGCCTGACGGCGTGGTGATGGTCTGCTGCGGCAGATCCACGATCAGGCGGTAGCCTTCCTGTGCCTCGCACTCGGCCATCAACCGCTGCACGACCGCCTCATCGAGCACGACCGGCAGGATGCCGTTCTTGAAACAGTTATTGTAAAAGATATCGGCAAACGATGGTGCGATGATGCAGCGAAAACCATAGTCCAGCAGCGCCCAAGGCGCGTGTTCGCGAGAAGAACCGCAGCCGAAGTTCTCCCCGGCCAGCAAAATCGAAGCGCCTGCATAACGCGGCTGATTGAGCACAAAGTCCTTGCGCTGCGGCCTGTTTGTACAATCCATGCCCGGCTCCCCGCGATCTTCATAGCGCCATTCGTCGAACAGGTACGGGCCATAGCCGGTGCGCCGGATCGACTTCAGAAACTGCTTGGGAATAATCGCATCGGTATCCACATTGGCCCGGTTCAATGGCACGACAATACCTTCAAGCTGTGTAAATACTTCCATTATTGGACCTCCTGCCAGTCGCGCACATCGACAAAATGGCCGGCAATGGCTGCCGCCGCGGCCATGGCCGGGCTGACCAGATGGGTGCGCCCGCCCATGCCCTGGCGCCCTTCAAAATTTCGGTTGGATGTCGAGGCGCAACGCTCGCCCGGCTCCAGCCGGTCGGCATTCATGGCCAGGCACATCGAGCAACCCGGATCGCGCCATTCAAAGCCGGCCTCGATAAAGATCCTGTCCAGCCCTTCCTGCTCGGCCTGCTGTTTGACCAGCCCGGAGCCGGGCACCGCCATGGCCAGTTTGATATTGTCCGCCACCTTGTGGCCGCGCACGATCGCGGCCGCCGCGCGGAAGTCCTCAATGCGCCCGTTGGTGCATGAGCCGATGAACACCTTGTCCACCTGGATATCGGTAATCTTCGTATGCGGCTTGAGCCCCATGTATTCCAGCGCCCGCCGCCAGCCTTCGGCCTGCACCGCATTGCGCGCCTCTTCCGGCGCCGGAATCTCCGCCGTCACCGGCAGCACCATTTCCGGACTGGTTCCCCAGCTGACCTGCGGCGCAATATCCGCGGCATCGAATTGCACTTCCGTATCAAACACCGCATCGGCATCTGAATGCAGTGTACGCCAGGCCTGTTCGGCCTGCGCCCAGCATGCCGCGTCCGGCCCGAACGGACGATTTCGCACATAGTCGATCGTCGTATCATCCACGGCGACCATGCCGCAGCGTGCGCCTGCCTCAATGGCCATATTGCACAGGCTCATGCGCCCTTCCATGGACAGGCCGCGCACGGCAGAACCGGCAAACTCGATGGCATGGCCCGTGCCGCCGGCCGTGCCGATCTTCCCGATGATATACAGGGCGATATCCTTGCCGGTCACCCCGTTCGGAAACCGGCCCTCAATGCGAATACGCATGGTTTTCGGTTTCTTCTGGATCAGGCACTGCGTGGCCAGCACATGCTCCACTTCGGAGGTGCCGATGCCCATGGCGATAGCGCCGAAGGCTCCGTGTGTCGAGGTATGCGAATCTCCGCACACAACGGTCATGCCCGGCAGGGTCAACCCCTGCTCCGGCCCGACAACATGCACCACGCCCTGACGAATATCACCCAGGCCGAATTCCATAATGCCGAATTCCCGGCAATTGGCATCCAGCGCCTCAACCTGCACACGGGATACCGGGTCGGTAATGCCCTGCTCGCGGTGTATCGTCGGCACATTATGGTCCGGTGTCGCCACGGTGGCCGCCGTGCGCCAGGGCCTGCGCCCGGCCAGACGCAGACCCTCAAATGCCTGCGGACTGGTCACTTCATGCACCAGATGCCGGTCAATATACAGCAGCGTGGAACCGTCATCGTTCTGACGCACCACATGCTGATCCCATACTTTGTCAAATAATGTCTTCGCCATTGATTTCCGCCTTGTGCTTCCAGGTCGCGGCAGTTTAGCCGCCTTCACGTCCCGATGCGAGTTTTCGCGCGTTCTTTCCCGCTTGGTTTCGCCAAACAGAGGGGCTAGGCTGCCGCCATTGAATTTCGGGAGGATGCATGGCCATCAAATCGGATAAATGGATTCGCCGCATGGCGCGGGAACACGGCATGATCGACCCGTTTGTGGACGGGCAGGTCAAAAAGGCAGACAACGGGGACGGCATGGTCTCCTTCGGGCTCTCATCCTATGGCTACGATGTCCGCTGCGCCGACGAATTCAAGATTTTCACCAATATCAATTCGGCCATTGTCGATCCGAAAAACTTCTGCCCGTCCTCCTTTGTCGATTTCAAGGGAGATGTCTGCATCATTCCGCCCAATTCGTTCGCGCTGGCGCGCACGGTTGAATACATGCGCATCCCGCGCAATGTGCTGACCATCTGCCTCGGCAAGTCCACCTATGCGCGCTGCGGCATCATCGTCAATGTGACGCCGCTGGAACCGGAATGGGAAGGCCATGTAACGCTGGAGTTTTCCAATACCACTCCGCTACCGGCCAAGATCTATGCCGGCGAGGGCGTGGCCCAGTTCCTGTTTCTCGAATCCGATGAAGTCTGCGAAACCTCGTACAGGGACAAGGCCGGAAAATATCAGGGCCAGACAGGCGTCACCGTTCCGAGGCTGTAAATCATGAAATTATCCGACATTTTGCAGCAGGCGGATGCGCCGCTGATTTCCTGTGAATTCTTTCCACCGAAAACCGACAAGGGTGAGGCCAATCTGTGGCAATGCCTGGACGAGCTGAAAGCCATTGAGCCGGCCTATGTCTCGGTCACCTACGGCGCCGGCGGTTCAACGCAAGAGCGAACCAAACGCATCGTCACCCGCATCCGGGAGGAGACTGGCCTGTCACCGGTGGCTCATCTGACCTGCGTCGGCGCCACCGAGACACACCTGTGCGCACTGCTCGATGCCTATCGCGAAGCCGGCATCGACAATATCCTGGCCCTGCGCGGCGACCCCCCCGAAGGCATGGACCATTTCGAGGCGACTGCCGGCGGCTTCAATCACGCCACCGACCTCATCGCCTTTATCCGCCGGCACAACCATTTCTCGATCGGTTGCGCCACCTACCCGGAAGGGCACCCGGAATCCGCCAACGGCGTCGCCGACGATATCCGCTATCTTAAGCTGAAGCAGGATCTCGGCGCGGATTACGCCATCACCCAGTATTTCTTCGACAATGAGGCATTTTTCCGTTTCATGGAACAGGCTGCGGCGGCGGGTGTCACGATACCGATCATCCCCGGCATCATGCCAATCACCAATTTCGACCAGATCGAACGCTTCTCCGCCATGTGCGGCACAACGATCCCCGACTGGCTGAAGACGAAAATGGACCCGATCCGTGAAGATACGGAGGCCGTGCAACGGCTGGGCATCGAACTGGCCATCGACCAATGCCGCGAACTGCTGGCGCACGGCGTGCCCGGGCTGCATTTCTATACACTGAACAAGTCCGTCGCGACGATTGCCATCGTCAACGAACTGAAGTCCTAGGGGCTAGCGAAGCGGGATACCCAGACGCGTGGCGACTTCGTGATAGACTTCGCTTAAGCCGCCCATGTCCTGACGGAATACATCCTTGTCCAGCTTGCGGCCGGTTTCGGCATCCCACAGGCGACAGCCGTCGGGCGTGATCTCGTCGCCAAGCACAATCCCGCCATCGGGCAGGCGACCAAATTCCAGTTTGTAGTCCACCAGCCGGATACCGACATCGGCCAGCATCGACGACAACACCTCGTTCACCTGCAAGGCCATCTGTCGCATCGACGCAATCTCTTCGGCGCTCGCCCAGCCGAACAACTCCGCGTGTTCAACGGCAACCATCGGATCATGCAACGCATCGGATTTGTAAAACAGCTCACTTAAGGGACGCGGCAATTCCAGCCCTTCTTCCAGGCCCAGCCGCTTGCAGATCGAGCCGGCGGCGATATTGCGGATGACGACCTCCACCGGAATCATGTCCAGCTCCCACACACGCATCTCGCGCGGGCCTTCACGGCGGATATAATGACTGCGCACACCGGCCGCATGCAGCTTGTCGAAGATAAAGGAGGAGATGGCGCAGTTGAGTTCACCCTTGCCGGCGATCACCTCATGCTTGATGCCGTCAAAGGCCGTGGCATCATCCTTGAATTCCTGAATCAGCTGCCCCGGCGTTTCGCTCTCAAACAGGCACTTGCCCTTGCCTTCATACTTCAGTTTGCCTTTCATGCTTCGCTCCTGTCACGCTTTACGAAGTAGCGCAAGCTAGGGATACACGCCATTCCCCGCAAGCCCGGCCGCCATGCCGACGGATGCATTTTATGCCCGCCGGCGATAGGCTCGCGCCATGCATTTCGCCCCGTTTGTTCACCTGCATGTCCATACCGATCTGTCGCTGCTCGGCGGCACGATCAAAATCCGGCAGGCGCTGGACAAGGTAGCGGAAATGCGTCAACCGGCGGTGGCGATCACCGACTACGGCAACCTGTTCGGGGCCATCGAATTTTACAGCCGGGCCATGGCCATGGGCATCAAGCCCATCCTCGGCTGCGAGGTGTTTCTCTGCGAAGATCATCACCAGCGCATTTCCACCGGCCCCAGAGCCCCGCGTTTCCCGCAACTGGTATTGCTGGCGCGCAACAATCATGGCTGGAAAAACCTGCTGAAAATCATTTCCACGGGCTATCTCGAAGGTTTCTACTACAAGCCGCGCATCGGCAAGGACTATCTCGCCGAACACAGCGAAGGGCTAATCGCCTTATCTTCCGGCTGGAATGGCGAGATCGAACAGTGTCTGCAACAGGGACAGTACGACAAGGCACGTCAGGTCGCCCTGACTTACCGCGAGATGTTCCGCCAGAACTGCTTCTTCATCGAGTTGCAACGCCATCATATCGCCGGCCAGGAGGAGATGAACCAGTCGCTGATCGAACTTGCCCATGAGCTCGATATTCCGCTGGTGGCCAGCAATAACGCGCATTTCCTCGAACGCAGTGATTTTCGGGCCTTTGAGGCCATGCTGGCCCTGCAACAAAACCGCACGCTGAAAGATGATGTCAGCGGCCACTTCTCGCCCGAGCATTATCTGAAATCCCATGAGGAAATGCAGGCCCTGTTTGCCGATGTGCCGGAGGCGCTGGAAAACACGATCCACATCGCCAATCGCTGCAATGTAAACCTGCAATTCGGCCAGTATCAGTTGCCTGATTTTATGCCGCCCGGCGAACTCGACCTGAAAACCTATATGCGCCAGCAGGCCCATGAAGGACTGGAGGACCGCTGGCCGTATATCCTCGCCGGCAGGCCGGAGGCCACACGCGAGGAATATGTCGAACGGCTGAACTTCGAGCTGGATATCATCGAGAAAATGGGTTTCCCCGGCTATTTTCTCATCGTATCCGACTTCATCCTGTGGGCCAAGAATCATCAGATCCCGGTCGGCCCCGGGCGCGGTTCCGGCGCCGGTTCGCTGGTCGCCTATTGCCTGAAAATCACCGATCTCGATCCCATTCGCTATGGCCTGCTGTTCGAACGCTTTCTCAACCCCGAGCGCGTTTCCATGCCCGACTTCGATATCGACTTCTGCATGAGCCGGCGCGAGGAGGTTATTCGTTACGTCACCGAAAAGTACGGTGAGAACAAGGTATCCCAGATCATCACCTTCGGCTCGATGAAAGCCAAGGCCGTAATTCGCGATGTCGGCCGCGTGCTGGGCATGGAGCTTGGCAAGGTCAATATGATTGCCAAGCTGGTGCCCAATGACCTGAAAATGACACTCGACAAGGCGCTGGTTGACGAACCGAAACTGGCCCGGCTGGTCAGGGAAGACAGCGAGGTTGACCAGCTGTTCACGCTGGCACGCAAGCTGGAGGGCTGCCATCGCAATGCCGGCAAGCATGCCGCCGGCGTCATCATCGGCCGTCAGGATCTCGTGGAAACCGCTCCGCTGTTCAAGGTTCCCGGCGAAGAAGGAAAGGTTGTGCAATGGGATATGGCCCATGTTGAAAAGGTCGGGCTGATCAAGTTCGATTTCCTCGGTCTGAAAACGCTGACCGTGATCGACATCGCCTGCCGCTTTATTCGCCACACGCAGCCGGACTTCGATATCCAGACCATCCCGCTGGATGATGTGAAAACCTTTGAACTGCTGCAACGCGGCCAGACCAGTGCTGTCTTCCAGGTGGAATCCTCAGGCATGCGTGATCTGTTAACGCGCCTGAAACCCGACTGTTTCGAGGACATCATCGCCCTGGTCGCCCTGTATCGTCCGGGCCCGCTGGAGTCGGGCATGGTGGACACGTTTATCGAATGCAAACACGGACGCCAGGCTATCCAGTATCCGCTGCCGCAACTCAAGGGCATTCTCAGCGAAACCAACGGCGTCATCCTCTATCAGGAACAGGTGATGCAGATCGCACAGGTACTTGGCGGCTATACGCTGGGCCAGGCCGACCTGTTGCGCCGCGCCATGGGCAAGAAAAAGCCGGAAGAAATGGCCAAGCAGCGGAAAATCTTTATGGAGGGCTGCAAAAATAACAGGATTCCGGAGGACAAGGCGGAGCAAATCTTCGATTTGATGGAGAAATTCGCCGGCTATGGCTTCAACAAATCGCATTCGGCCGCCTATGCCCTGATCGCCTATCAGACCGCCTATCTGAAAGCGCATTTCCCTCAGGCCTTCATGGCGGCCACATTCTCCTGCGACATGGGCAACAGCGACAAGGTCGCCATGCTGGTCAATGACTGCCGGCAGATGGACGTTGCCATCCTGCCACCGGAGATCAATGCCTCGGGCTGGGAATTCCTGCCCGAAGCCGATGGCATCCGCTTCGGCCTCGGCGCTATCAAGGGGGTCGGCGAGGCAGCCATTCGCGCCATTGTAGCCGAACGGGAAGCCAATGGTCCGTTCCAGAGCTTTGAAGACCTGATCCTGCGCGCACCGGACCGCTGCCTGAACAAGCGAATTATGGAATCGCTGATCAAGGCCGGCGCATTAAATGCCCTGATTCCCCATCCCCGCGCCGCGCTGGAATCACTGGCCGGCCTGCTGGAAAGCCTGCAGAAAAAGAAAAAGGAATTTTCATCACAGCAATCCGCGCTGTTCGAGCTGGCCGAACCGGAAAGCAATAACGGGTTCGCCGATGTCGCGCCATGGAATGCGGCCGAATGTCTGCAGGCCGAACGCGATGTGCTCGGCTTTTTCCTCACCGGCCATCCGCTGGAAAGTTACCTGAAAAACACGCGCGGCCTGAGCAACTGCCATATCGGCGAACTGGCGTCGCTGGAGCATGATGCCATGGTGACGCTGCCCGTCGGCATCAACGGCATGCGCCTGTATCAGGGGCAACGCGGCACCATGGCCTTTGTCAAAATCGAGGATCTGCACGGACAGGCGGAAATGGTTTGTTTTGCCAAGTTGTATGAAAAGGTCACCGACATTCTGCATGCCGATGCTCCGGTTATGGTCCATGGCCGGGTGGACAAATCGCGCGAGGAACCGGTGATCAAGGCCGAGGATATTGCCCTGCTCGATGAGCTGCTGCCGGAACTGGTGGACGAAATCTGCATCAGCTCCGCCAGTCTGGCATGGGATGCCCCGACCATCAGCGCCATCAAACCGCTGTGCACCGATGGTCCGGCCCGCCTGCATCTGAAACTTCGCCTGCCCGAAGGCGCAACGGCCGTTTTGCAAACCCCGCCCTGTCTGCGCTGGGATGCGCAAACCCGTAACACACTGGAAAAGCATTTTAATAGCGATGAAATCCGCCTACACTGCCACCTCTGGCACCCACCGACAGCCCGGCAACAGCGAAAAAGAGCTTAAGGAGCACGCATTACATGGCTACGTACCTCGAATTTGAACGTCCCATTGCAGAACTGACCTCGAAGATTCAGGATTTATCCGAAATGGGTGAACATGCCGGCATCAATATTGCCGAGGAAATTGAACGTCTGCAGACAAAGCGAGGCAAACTTGTGAACCAGATCTACAGCAAAGCCACCCGCGCCCAGATTTGCCAGCTCTGCCGGCATCCGGATCGTCCCTATTTTCTGGATTATGTACCATTGTTATTTAAAGACTTTCAGGAACTGCATGGTGACCGGGCCTTCGCGGATGACGCGGCCATCGTCGGCGGCATCGCCCGCTTTCATGATCAGCCCGTCATCGTTGTCGGACACCAGAAAGGCCGTGATACGAAGGAAAAACTGAAACGCAATTTCGGCATGCCGCGACCGGAGGGCTACCGCAAGGCCTTGCGCCTGTTCAAACTGGCCGAGCGTTTTGATATGCCGGTGATGACGTTTATCGATACTGCCGGTGCCTGGCCCGGCATTGATGCCGAGGAACGCGGCCAGAGTGAGGCCATTGCGCGCAACCTCATGGAACTGGCGGCACTGAAAGTACCGGTGATCTGCACGGTAATCGGTGAGGGCGGCTCCGGCGGCGCACTGGCCATTGGCGTAGGCGATCGCCTGTATATGCAACAGTTCACCACCTATTCGGTTATTTCGCCGGAAGGTTGTGCCGCCATCCTGTGGCGTGATCGGAAATATGCCGAACAGGCTGCCGAAGCCCTGAAGCCGACGGCAGCCGACCTGCTCGAACTGGGACTGATCGATGGCATTATTCCCGAACCGGAAGAAGGCGCCCATCGTGATCTGAAGGGCGCAGCCGAATGCATGGACAGTGTGCTGATGAACGCGTTGCAGGAATTGCTGGTTCTGCCGAAAGATCAACTGCTGGCCAAACGCAACGAACGCCTGCGCAATCTCGGCAGGTTCGAGACCGCCTGAGATATGGTTTGATGCAGACAGGCGTCTGCCGCTTGTCTGTTGCGCATGTGAAACGTATGCTTCGCCGCCCCTGGCCCAAGGTATGGAGAGGTACTCGAAGTGGTCATAACGGCACCGACTCGAAATCGGTTGGGGGCGAAAGTCCCACGCGGGTTCGAATCCCGCCCTCTCCGCCAGCCTTTGGCTGGCATTGGCGCCAAAACTGGAGAGATGTCTGAGTGGTTGAAGGAGCACGCCTGGAAAGCGTGTGTACTCTGAACGGGGTACCGAGGGTTCGAATCCCTCTCTCTCCGCCAGTTAAGTCAGGGAGATGGTATCATCCCTGCATCATTGCTGACCGGGTCGGGCCCCGCACGATATGGCCCCATGAACCCCGTCAGGTCCGGAAGGAAGCAGCGGCAGTGGGAACCCTATGCGTTGCGGATCTGTCCGGCCCGGTTGGCTCCTTCTTTTCTCCTCTTGCTATTCACCGAAAAACCAGCAACACACGAACGGAAGATTCAACCTGTTCGATCAGTGAACGAGCGTACACATATGAAATGGTTTTAAACAGGTATTCGGAGAGCGAAGCTCCCCCCTCAAAAGAACGAACCAGCGCCTGTTACAGGCCCTAATATGAATCAGCTGTGTTTGAGCACGCCCTCGGCGGCAGCCGGTGCTTCGACAGGCTCGGCCTTCAGTTCCTCAATGCGATAGGCCGAGGCATCAGCCAGCAGGGCTGTAACCAGCCGATGATTCATTTCATGGCCGGTACGCGCGCCTTCAAAGGCACCGACGATGGGATATCCGGCCAGCAACAAATCACCCAGCGTATCGAGGATTTTGTGTCGCACGCATTCATCCTCGTAGCGGAAACCGGCTTCATTGATCACCCGGTATTTATCAAGCACCACCGCATTCTCCAGTGAACCGCCCAACGCCAGACCGGCCTTCTGCAAGGCCTCAATTTCGTGCAGAAAACCGAAGGTACGTGCACGACTGACTTCACGCGTATAGGCCTGTCGCGCAAAATCAATGGTCACCTTGCGGTTTTTCAGCATCGGATGATCATAATCCAGCAAATAGCCGATTTTGAAACCGCTGGCCGGATACAGGGAACAGGACTTGTCGCCATCGACAACTTCCACTTTCTTCAGAATGCGCAACACCTTCTTGGCTTTCTGCTGCTCGCGAATACCGGCGCACTGGATAAGAAAGACAAACGGGGCGGAAGAACCATCCATAATCGGCACTTCCGCGCCATTGACCTCAATCAGCGCATTATCGATACCCAGGCCAGCCAGGGCTGACAGCAGATGTTCGACAGTCGAAATATGCGCACCATCCACACCAAGCGTGGTGCATAAACGGGTATCGGTCACATAATCGGCACGCGCCGGAATCTTCACGCCGAGATCGGAACGCACGAATGTAATTCCGGCATCCGCATCCGCCGGATGCAAGACCAGTTCGATCTTCTTGCCGGAATGCAAACCAATACCACTACAACGAATGGAATGTCCAAGCGTGCGTTGCTTAATCATCGCGACTCCTTCTGCATGTTCATCCGGCCTTTACCTCCCGAAACCTGACGGTGCCCCGTGCAATATCGGTGATGCACGACACAATACACACAGTCCATGCAGGGGCAACTCTGCCACAAAATACCCGTACGGCAAACGGCGGCCTTAATCCGCCTGCCGGCGCAGGAATGTCGGCACGGCAAAACGGTCCTCGTCAATGGCTTCCGCTGTCGTGTTGAACAGGGCCGGCTGTGAACCACCCGCATTACCGGCTGCGGCAGTACCCGGCACAATGCCCGAAGCCTTGCCAACGACGCTGTGATCCAGATTCGGCACAGGAATATTGTACTGGCTGCGCTCCTGCTCACTGTTCATCGACGCCACGCGAACCGGCACCTCGCCACTCAGGCCGGTGGCCACAACGGTCACACGAATTTCATCTTCCGCCTCACGATCATAAACCATGCCGCAAATGATGTTCGCATCCTCATCGGCCATATTATGGATAATCGAGACAGCCTCGTCATATTCGGCCAGCGTCATATCCTCGTTACCGGTCACATTAACCAGAATGCCCTGCGCACCATGGATATCGACATCCTCCAGCAAGGGCGAGGAAATGGCGCGTTCCGCCGCCTCAATGGCGCGATTCTCGCCGGTCGCCACGCCCGAGCCCATCATGGCCACACCGCGTGTTTCACTCATCACCGAACGCACATCGGCGAAATCCACATTGATATAGCCCGTATGGGTGATCAACTCGGAAATACCGCGCACGGCCTGCAGCAAAACATCATCGGCCTTGCGGAAGGCTTCCAGCATGCTGGTGTTCTTGCCTACGGCCCCGATCAGTTTCTGATTGGGAATCGTGATCAGCGTATCCACATGCTTGCGCAATTCGACAATGCCGGCCTCGGCCTGGCGCATGCGCCGCTTGCCTTCAAACTGGAACGGCTTGGTCACAACCGCCACCGTCAGCACGCCCATTTCCTTGGCCACCTCGGCAATCACCGGCGCGGCCCCGGTACCGGTACCGCCGCCCATGCCTGCGGTCACGAAGACCATGTCGGTATCGCGCATGAATTCACTGATGCGTTCACGTTCCGCCTCGGCAGAATCGCGCCCGATCTGCGGATTCGCGCCCGCGCCCAGACCGCGGGTGATTGATGAGCCCAGTTGCAGCTTGGTATGTGCCGCACTGCCATCAATGGCCTGCGCATCGGTATTGGCGACAATAAATTCCACGCCGCGCAGGTTCTGCTTGATCATGTTATTCAAGGCATTACCGCCGCCGCCGCCGACACCGATAACCTTGATGTTTGCTGAAAGTGCTGTTGTATCGTCAAATGTATAAAGTGTTGCCATGTCCCTTCTCCTTGTGTTTTTTGTCCCTGTCGTGTTTGTCTTTATTTCGTCGTCTCTGCCCTGATTATCCCGTATCCCCGAACCAGCTTCGCATTCGATGCCAGGCCCGGGAAAAAAGCCCTCGTTCCGCCTTCTTGCGGATGACACGTCTGTGCTCCTGGCGATAACGATGACCATAAAGAATGAGTCCGACGCCGGTGGCATACATCGGACTTGAAACCACATCCACCAAACCGCCCACGCCCTGCGGACGCCCCATGCGCACCGGCATATCAAAGATATCTTCGGCCAGTTCAACCACGCCATCGAGCAGGGAGCTGCCGCCGGTAATTACCAGACCTGCGGCGATCAGTTCCTGATAACCGGAACGTTCCAGCTCCGCCTTGACCATTTCGAACAGTTCCTCCATGCGTGGTTCCAGAATCTGCGCCATGACCTGACGCGGCATCGGCCGCGGCGGCCGACCGCCGACACTGGGGATTTCAATCTGTTCTTCCGGCGGCACCAGCGTTGTCAGGCAGGCGCCGTATTTACGCTTGAGCTGATCAGCCTCCCTGGCGGAAGTACGCAGACCAATGACCAGATCGTTGGTCAGATGATCGCCGCCAATCGGAATCACCGAGGTATGGCGAATCGCGCCGTCCAGGAACACCGCAATATCCGTCGTACCGCCACCGATATCGATCAGCGCAACGCCGATGTCCTTTTCATCCTGTAACAACACCGCTTCGCTGGAGGCAACCTGCTCGAGCACCATATCGGCCACATCCAGGTCGCAGCGGTTGCAGCATTTAATGATGTTCTGGGTGGAAGATACGGCAGCGGTCACGATGTGCACCTTGGCCTCCAGACGCACACCATTCATGCCGATCGGCTCGCGAATCCCGTCCTGGTTATCGATAATATATTCCTGCGGCAGAATGTGCAGGATCTGCTGATCGGCCGGAATATTCATGGCCTTGGCCGCATCAATAACGCGGTCCACATCTTCCTGACCCACCTCATTGTTCTTTGTGGCGACCACGCCATGGCTGTTATAACCCCGGATATGACTGCCGGCGATACCCGTAAATACCGAATGAATTTCCACGCCGGCCATCAGTTCCGCTTCCTCAACCGCCAGACGGATCGATTCAACCGTGCTTTCAATATTGACCACCACGCCCTTGCGCAGTCCGCGTGACGGATGGGTGCCGATGCCAATGACATCGACTTTCCCGTCCGGGCTGGTTTCCGCCACGATACAGGCAATCTTGCTGGTTCCAATATCGAGTCCTATCAATAACTGGTCTTGTTTCGGCATCAAATCACTCCTTGTCTGGCCATGCGCAAATACCAGCGCTTGTCATCCCGTGCATCGACGCGGAATCTGCGATGTTTCCAGCGCGGCTGACCGAGAATATAGGCAACGCGCATAACCGCCTGCTCCGCATTCCGGTCCGGCAACATCCACAGTTCCCCGCCACTGAGAATCAGTTTCCAGCTTTCCTTGCGATAATGCATTTCGCTAATATGTTCCAGGCGTTCGGGCATGCCGCGGTGTATGACCTGCAGCAGCGCCAGCGCCTGCGTCAGATGTGTCCGGTCCATACGTAATAATGGAAAATCAGGCCATTCGCCCTTGTGCAACGGCCGATATGGCATCGCATGTTCATCCACCAGCCATACCTGATCCTCTTTCTGCCATAATGCGACAGCCCTGCGTGCTTTCACCTGAATCAGCAATGTGCCGTTCATATTGCGCTGTACCTGTGCATCCGCCAGATCGGGAACCTCATCCAGCAATCGCTGGCGCAGCCGCGACGGCCAGGTGTGCCACAAATCATTTTGCTCGGCCAGATAGCGACCTACGGCATCCTCTGCCAGCGCCTGAATCTTGTCTTCCCCTTCCACCTTCCATTGCTGGATGCGCAGGCTGTCATTCAGCCACCACGCGCCGCCACCCAGCAGCAACAGCAGCAGCAATGGCGGAAAGGCGCGCCTGAGCAACGACATCAGCACCGGTTTGCGCACCTGCTTCTGCGCACGTTTGCGATTGGGGCGCGGCATCAGCTTCCACCTCCGAGGCATGAATGTTCCAGCGATGCCTGCGCCAGGATCTGCAGACACAACCGGTCAAAATCGATACCGGCCCGGGCAGCAGACTTCGGCAACAGGCTTGTTTCCGTCATACCCGGAATCGTATTAACCTCGAGAATCACCGGTTCTCCGCCATCACCGATGATCATGTCCACGCGTGGCGCACCCTTGCAGCCCGTCACGGCCACGGCCTTTTCCGCCACTTCCATACAATGACCGATCGTTTCGGCCGGCAGCCGCGCGGGACAAAAATAGTCCGTACTACCCGGCGTATATTTGGACTGAAAATCATAGACACCCGAATGCGGAGCCACTTCCACCGGCGGTAACGCCTCGCCGTCAAGCACGGCAACCGCCACTTCCGGCCCCTGCACCGGCATTTCCGCCATCCAGCCCTGCACATCATCGATGGCCAGCGCCTGCCATTCGGCAGCCGAGCGCACATGATGCAGGCCCACGCTCGATCCTTCGGCAACCGGCTTGACGATTACCGGATAACGCAACGGCCCGCCACGGTGCAGCGGAATATCCACCGGCGTATGCAGCCCATGAGCGGATAACACGCCCTTGCACAGGCGCTTGTTCATGCACAAGGCCGATGCCGTCACGCCGGAACCGGTATAGGGGATACCCATAACCTCGAGGATCCCCTGCACACAGCCATCTTCGCCCCAGGTTCCGTGCAGGGCAATGAATGCCTGATCCATGCGCGATGCCAGCAGCGTTTCCAGCCAGTTTTCATCCAGTTCAACGGCCACGGCATCCACGCCGCTGCGTTGCAATGAAGTCAGCACGGCCATGCCGGAACGCAGGGAAATATCGCGTTCGCTGGACATGCCACCCATCAGCACACCGACCCTCATGGCATCACCCCCACCATGCGCACCTCGGTCTCCAGCCGGATATCGAAGCGATCCAGCACTTCCTGGCGGGCTTTCGCTATCAGCGCCAGCACATCCGCCGCCGTTGCCTCGCCTTCATTCACAATGAAATTCGCATGCACATCGGAAATCCGCGCACCACCGATGCGCAATCCTTTCAGCCCGGCCTCCTCAATCAGGCGTGCCGCATGGCGGGACGACGGGTTTTTAAAGACCGAACCACAATTCGGCTGCGACAACGGCTGCGTCAGACCACGCCGTTCACGGAAATTGCGAATCCGCTGCCGCACGGCATCCGGTGAATCGGTCGCCAGTTCAAAGCAGCCGGAAACAACCACGGCTCCCTGCGGCAAACAGGTCTGGCGGTAGCCCATGGCCAGCGCCTCTTTTTCGATCACTTCGCTGTGTCCGTCGCTGTGCACAACCTCAATGCGCTGCAGGCAATCGGCGATTTCCTGCCCGAATGCACCGGCATTCATGGCAATACCGCC
>WFNX01000042.1 GCA_015488375.1 Mariprofundaceae bacterium
GGAACATCGTGTGATCAGACTGGCCAGTATGGCGCACCGTTTCAATGCGCAGGATCGCTGGCCGGCACTGGCGCTGGCGGACCGTATGCTGGCTGGTTTACAGCGAGGCTTGCCTGACGGTATGGATCGGGAGCAGGCCCTGCAGGCCATTCTACATATCTGTTCCTACCATGCCGATACCTTGCGGCAGCTGATGCGGCTGGCCGAGAAAAAAGGCGACAGGGAGGCCGCGCATCATTGGCGCCTGCAATTGCAGCAGCTTAGTCCGCTGGCCAATGATGTGCGAAACAGATAGCTTTCAGTAATGTCCTCATCCAAGCCGAATTCAGATCAAATCAGTATGATACCCATTCGGGAAGAGCGCGTGCCGGGTGCAACCACGCTGCATCCATTGCGTCGTTTCAGTCAGCTCTTTACCTTGTTGCTTCTGGTTGCGATTCCGGCTTCAGGCTTGTTTCGCATCGATCCTGCTGCCGGTGGCATCCTGATGCTGGACCATCTGGTCTGGTTCTCGGATATCTTTCTTGTGCTGGGGTTCTGGATATTTATTGCCAGTCTGCTGATTATGATGTACTCACTGGTAGGGGCTGTATTTTGTGGCTGGATGTGTCCGCAAAACACCGTGTCGGAATGGGCCAACCAGTTGACTGAAAAGCTGCTCGGACGTCGGGCAAAAATGATGAATATCGACGGCGAAAAGATGCAGGTGGCGGTGCGCCGACGCTCATGGGTGAATTATCTTGTGCTGGGCGTGTTGCTGCTGCTGGCGGCCATGGTTTACGCCCTGATCCCCATGTTTTATTTTTACTCACCGGAGGCCATCTGGTCCTTTGTCAGTTTTCAGTATAATGCGGAACTGGCCGGATCCCTGCACTGGATCTATTTGGTATGCGTTGCCGTGATGCTGATCAATATTGCCGTTATTCGGCATCTGATGTGTAAATATATGTGCATCTACCGCGTATGGCAGCATTCGTTCAAAACGCGCGATACGTTGCATATCTCTTATGATGCTTCGCGCTCAGATCATTGTGCGAATTGCCATTATTGCGTGGATGCCTGCTTCCTGGATATCGATCCCAGGCAACCGGAGGTGTTTGACAGTTGTGTGAATTGCGGTGAATGCGTTGTGGCCTGTGATGAATTGCATGCCAGAAGTAAAAAGCTGCAGGGGCCCGGCCTGCTCAGGCTGGCCATCGGTGATGAACGAAAAGGTGCATATCGGGGCGCGCTGGGTTCGTTTTTCGGTCGTGCCAAGGCGGCGACCATGGCAACGATCATCGGTGCCCTGATGTTTGTCTTTGGCGTCATCAGCTATGAGCCGGCGGGTTTTACCGTGTATCGCAGCGATACCTGGCAGGGTGGCCGGGTGCTCGATTATACGATTAATGTAGCCTACAAGGTGAATCGCCCTGATGATATGACCATTCGCGTGCAGGGGCTTGATAAGAGCCTGTATACACTGGAAAAACAGCATATCCATTTTGAACGGGCGGGAAGACAGAATGTGGCCTTACATTTGCGCAGTGATTTGCCCAAAGGTCTGTATCGTTTCACGATCATTGTTGAGTCGGATGATGGTTGGTCCAATACATTTGAACTCAGGCATTATGCCAACGGGTAGCAGGCAGATGGCAGAGTGAACAAGGAGACAGCATTATGACAGATAACAACAGCGAGCGCGAAGAAGATATTCGTCCCTCCACTCCGGTAAAGAAGCAATGGGGCAGTATTCCGGATGATCATTACGGCTATGCGTCCGATGAGGATCGTCGCAATAAACGCGGGCTTGAGGACTGGGAACTGGTGGAGAAAATCCCGGAATCCCAGCGCCGGGTGCCGACCTGGTTTTTTGCCATTATTGCCGTTGTTGTCGTTGTCGCCTTCGGCCTGACCTTGCCGTTCTGGGGTGATCGGCCGGATCATCCCCGGGCATGGTTTACCTGGGGGCATGTAGCGGCTGCGGTGTATGCACTGGTGGCTTCTGCCTTTATCTATTTTATGGTGACGCTGTACGGATCCAAACGGGCCGGGCGTCTTGATCGTGACCCGGACAGGGGTGATGACGATGATATCGATATGCCGAAATAAGCGGGCGGGATTGAGCATGAACCGTTATCTATTCAGCTGCCTGTCTGTCATGATATTGTTGTTGTCCGCCTGCGAGGCGGGGAAGCCGGCCTTGCCGGCGGATTATCCGGATCAGCAAAGCCAGGCGTTCCAGACATTTGCCCGGCAATGTTCACAGTGTCACAGGCCACCGATGCCGACGGCGCATACGGCCCGGGAGTGGCCTGCGGTGCTTGCGCGCATGCAGCAGCATCGTATTCAGCGCAGTCTGGCGCCTGTTTCGGCCCGGGATATGGTGGTTATTCGTGATTATCTGATTCGTTATGCCAAAAAGGATCAGGCATCATGAAAGGCATATTGGTTGTATTGATGTTTGCCGCATCATTGCTGAGCGGATGTTCGACAGACGAAGAAGGCTGGTTGCCGCCGCCGCAGCAATGGCATGATATCAGCATTCGTATTGAAACACGTCCGACGGTGTTGCGGCCGGGTATGAATGAGTTTCTGGTGATCGCCAATCGCCAGCAACATGGTTTCAGCTCTGACTTGATTGTCGATGTGCGTACGGAGCATTCCAACTGGAGACAGGCTATGCCGGACGGAGCCCTGGGGGTGTACCGCCGAGCCTTGCCGGTTAAGGATGTCAGTCACGACCACCTGTATGTGCGCATTACACGCAGTAACGGTGACAAGGGTAAACTGGTGTTTCCGCTGGCATCACCGGAGCAAAATAATGAGGGCGCGATATCGCATTGAAAGTGCTGGCCGTGATGTTGTGCATGCTCTGTAGCTGGTCGTTGCCTGCCCGGGCGGGCGATGTGCAGCGTGGTGAGATAGTGGCCAAAGTCCGCTGTATGCCCTGTCATCATTTGACGAATGCCTCAAAAAATGTTGGTCCCAGCCTGCAGGGGATTTATGGGCGGGCGCCAAGCATTACCGGCGTTCCGTTTGTGCGCTGGGATGATGCGGCGCTGGAGCAATGGCTGCAGAATCCACGCGCAGTGAAGCCGAATACGAAAATGTCCATTCCGCCTGTCTCCGCCCGGGACCGTGCGGATATTATTGCCTATTTCAAATCCGTTGCCGGAAGTGAATGAAATTCACTGCCCGCGTTGTTTTTTCAGACGTTGTTCCAGTTTCGGGCTTTTAACCCAGTGGCGGATGATCATGATTTGTGTGCCGCCGCGTTCCTCACGGCAACGCGGGCAGGTTAAGTAACTTAAATATAATTCGGTTGGTCGTTTGCCCTCGTCGAACAGGGCGGATTGTTGCTGCTGAATGGCTTGCTTGATTTGATGCATTTCCCCTTTGAACAGGCGAGCGCGGATCATGAATGGATTTTTCAGTCGCTTGACCTTGCGGGCCGGTGAATTCTCATTGGTCAGCAGCGCATAGATGCGGCCACGGAACATCCCGGTCTGTGCCAGCACGAAGCCCGGCCATTCTTCTTCCAGACCAAGTTGCTGGACATCCTCATGTTGACGATCCAGGCATGCCTCAAAGCCGATGGGCATATGGATGAACATCGGGACGGGTTGCTCATGCACCAGCCAAGCGCCGAGATCAATATCCCTGCCATCCCAGTCAGGCCATTCCGAAGGGCAGCCGCATTCCAGTCGCATAGGGCTAGTCTCCTGATCGATAGATATCTTTCAAGGTCAGCAATACATTGGCCAGATAAACCCAGAAGCCGATGGCCAGGATGCTGGCGCAAACTGAAATAACCGGACCATAGAAACGATGGACGGAAGGTACGGCGGCCGGGTCGGTCAGCCATAGGTTGCCTTCAATGAAACCGAAAATCAGCAGCGAAATATAAAACGAACTGACGCCGATGGCCGTCCACCAGAAGGAATGTTCGGCCATGCGATGGGAATGAATATGTTTATTGGTGATCTTGGGCAGCATGTAATAGGTCACGGCCATGCCGAGGATTGTGACGCCGCCGACCAGATTGATATGCGCATGGGCCAATGGATCGATCATATGCCCCGGTCCGCCATAGGGGCTGCCGATGGAGTCCAGCCAGGCGCGCACGGCCGGGATGACCTGCAACAGGCCATGTACGGTACCAATAAAAAAGGAAAGAACCGACATGATCAGGAACTTGACCAGATAGCGGTGTTCGTGATGAGAGCCGGTGGGTGTCGATGAGTGTGTCATGCGCAGGCAGGATAGCGGGCGGGCATGGACACGCAAGCGGTGATTATGCAGGGGGCGCGTTAAAAGCATGGCAACCATGCGTGAGCAGGCTAGGGTTCGGCTATGGCATTATCCGTAATTATCGTTTTGATCAGTTTTATCTGGATGGGGGTGGCATGGTACGTGCGCAAACGACATGCCTGGCATATTGGCATGATGTCCGGTCTGATGATTTTTGATGTGCTGTTTCCCGTCTGGCTGTATCTGACCCATGACTGGATTCATCGCCTGATCGATCAGGGTGAACTGTTTTCCTTTCTTGTATGGACACATCTGTTTCTGATTCTGACGCTGTATTCATTATATGGATTGCAGATACAGGCAGGTAAACAACTGCTTGCGAAACAGAAACATGCCCGACAGAATCACCGCGTTCAGAGTAGGGGCATCATTGTGGCAAGGGTGTTTGTATTTTTGACCGGGGCATTGTTGATTGCACCGGATCAGGTATAAATTAAGGAAAATTAATTTCCGGCTTGCCTTTTTCTGCGGGGTATGGAGGATGCCTGTCTTAAATTGATTTGATCTCAGGGAGGTGTGGTAATGGTAGCTCACTTTTTAGAAGCTTCGACAATGTTCCAGACGGGTGATGTGCTTACCGGTTATGCGATTGTTTTCGGTGCACTGGCCGTGATTGCTGTAGTTAATTATATTTCTGCAATCAAGCGGGACGAAGCCAGGAAGAAATAGGTTCAGGAAGATATCTAGGAGGGAAATGCATGAAACGAGTGATTAGTACGATGGGGCTGCTGGCTATTGCATCCTGGTTTGTAATGCCGGTTGCTGCTTCGGCAGCGGAGAAAGCCATTGGTGATGTTGTGAACGGACGTATCATTTACCAGAATGGCAAGGGTGATGATGTTCCGGCATGTCAGGGTTGTCATCAGGCCGATGGTCTGGGTAACGACGAGGTGGGTACGCCGCGTCTGGCCTATCAGATTGACAGCTATATCTTGAAGCAATTAAAAGATTTTGCTGAAGATCAGCGTACAGATGATACCATGTATCAGATGAATGATATCGCCAAGGCGCTGACCGAGAAGGAAATGCGCGATCTGGCAGCTTATGTGCATACGCTGAAGACGCCTTATATCGGATCGAATCTGGATCAGCTTCGTCGTGACGGCGCGGATGTTGGTGATCCGTACAAGGGCAAGATGATTGCAGAATACGGTGCGCCTGATCATGGTGTGCCGGCGTGTCAGAGCTGCCATGGATTCCATGGTCGCAGTGCAGGCCGTATGTATCCGGCTGTTGGTGGTCAGAATTATGTCTATCTGAAGCATGAGCTGGAATCATTCCGGAATGGCGCGCATAAATATGGTAGCAAGACGCTGAGCGATGAAGAATTGAAGAATAAGGAAGATAACGAGCGCACCAATGACTATATGGGTCAGATGCGTGCTGTGGCCAAGAACCTGACGGATGAGGACATCCAGAATGTGGCCGCATTCCTGACGCTGGCCAAGCCGACGACACCGGGTAACCCGAGGTCGCCGAGCCGTCAGTAAGGCGCATAACGTTTGGTAATTCAGGCGGGAGGCAACAGCCTCCCGCTTTTTTTTTGTGTCTGTTACAAGCATGCCGGGCCTGACTTGCAGGCAGGATGGAAGCGGGGCACACTGCGTTTTTATCAGATGATTCGACTTGACGTCGGAGGGTATGCATGACGATTTGTTTATCGTGTCAAAAGGAATTTGTCAGTACGACCGGGAAGCCTCAGAAGCTTTGTCTGGTATGCCGCAAGGACAGGTTGGCACGTACATGGAAAAAACAGATGCGGATTTACGGCATGGCGATACTTGCCGGCCTGGCAATGCTGGTTTACGTATATGTCCAGTTTAAAGGGCATCAGTTCCAGGGTCTGCAGGGTGTTCCGGTTTCGCTGCTTGGCATGATGGTGCTGGGAGGACTGGGCGTGATGGGAGGGCTGTTCGGTTTTGCGCTGGCTATATTCTTTCACCTCTGGCACAGGAAGCCCTCCCGCTGATTGCCACGCATACGGCAGGTGTTGAAATCACCTTGAGATCCATATGATTTTTCTCTGAATAGCGGAAACAAAAGCTGCGGGCTGTTTGTGCAGCTTTTGTTCCTGCGGGTTATTGCGAGACTGGCTGTTTTGCCTTCAGTACAACGCCGCCGGGTAACAGGGCAATCGTTTCCAGTTCGTTACTCAGAGCTGCGGCATTGCGCGCCAGCTGGTGCAGTGATTCATCCTGTGGATTAAATGCCATATGGGTTAAGCCTTTGGTCTGTTTGCGAAACAGTGCAATATCTTCGCTGGCCGGAGGCAGGGGTAGGACATCACGGCGACAGGCCAGCAGGGTGCGCGCCGGCCACTGGCTGGCTGCCAGGAACGGTTTTTCAGTATCGGCGGCTTCCTTTTCCAGTACCGCAATCACCATATCTGTATCGCTTTTCAGATGATGCTTGGCGATGAGTGTCAGTTGACGATCATGGCTCATGGACAGGCTGGCGAGCACAATCACTGTTAACAGCACCAGGCCCCGTTGCCCGGTCAGCCCGCGCCAGCCCCAGCGTTCATTGGCTTCAATCAGCAACGGCATGCCCAGAAATAATGTAGTGGACCAGGCAATCAGTGCCCATGCATGGTTGCCCTGAACAGCACCGATCAGACTGGCGGCAATCAGCATCAATGAAAGCGGCTCCGTAGTCCTTCGGAACAGTACGATGCCAATTACGATTAACAGCAGGTCGCCGATGATCAGCCCGATCCCCCAGTTGGGCACATGCAGCAACGGTGAGCCAAGGACGATATCGCTCAGGGTGATAAGCGGATTGCTGTTGCCTGCTTCCATGCCATGCCAGCCCCAGCGCAGAAACAATATTACAGCCGTTGTGAGTGCGAGTCCGATGATGAGTCGTTTGGGCTGCTTTTCCTGCCGGTTTTGTTGCCACCACCGCCACCCCAGCATCAGCGGAATGGCCAGCCCCATGGGGTGCATGCTGATGGCCATGGCCGTGATCAGCAGCAGCAGGAAAAACCAGCTGGGCAGGCCATGGTCGCTTTGCTCGATGGTATTGATGAGCCAGGCACTGGTGACGAAACAAAACAGCAGGTAAACGCCGCTGCCGATGGCATCGGTTTGCATCAGGCTGATGGGTGAAATCAGCAGCAGAGCCGTGGCTATCATGGCGGATTCAGGGTTGTGTTCGCGCTCGCTCCAGCGATAAAGCATCAGGCCGGTGCCAAACAGTGTGAGCATCGTGAACACCTTGGCGGATGCGAGACTGCCCGCCCAGTGCAGATCCAGCGGCACAAAGAAAATGGCGCGCAGATCCGGAATGCCGAACAGGGCGACAGGGCTGGCAATCTGGTGGATGATGGACCAGTTGATGAGCAGGGCCAGTGCAGCGCCTTCTTCAATGCCGTAATTATCATAACGGAACAGGGCCATGTACGCCCAGGCAAGGATGGCAAGGCCGGCCAGACCCAAATGACGGGGTTGGATCAGCGTCTGCAGTCTGGAGAGCATAGGGGTAACTCCTTGTGTATGTCCGATGGTATCACAGCCACACGAATTCTAGTGTGCAGGATTGTAGCGCCGAAGTCCTGTGCCGCAATGGCGTGAATATCGTGAAGATATCCTTAATCTGCTGAGGTATTCGTGTCGAATGGCAGATCATCCCCAAATATGAATGTTAAATCGATTTAATAAAGTGCTTAACAAAGCTTAAAGATGTGTCTAGAATGCAACTCTTGATATCGGTCCGTTCAGAGAAAGGGCTGGCTGATGTCGATCATATTCCTGGAGGTTGTTCAATGATCAGAGCTAGAGGTGTGTTATTCCCGATATTGCTTATTTGTGGCTGGATGCTTGCCATTGCGCCGGCGCAGGCGGCCAAGCATGAATTCAATATGACGATTGATGAGGTCGAGCTTCAGGTTGCGCCGGATCTGAATTACAAGGTGTTTGCCTTTAACTCTCAGGTTCCCGGCCCCCTTATTCATGTCAAGGAAGGTGATGATCTGGTGATCCATGTGAAGAATAACACCTCGTTGTCACATACCGTGCATTGGCACGGCTTCCATCAGATCGGTTCGTGGCGTATGGACGGTGTGCCCGATATTACCCAGCCGGGCATCAAGCCTGGCGAAACCTTTACCTATCGGATCAAGGCGGATCGTCCCGGCACACTCTGGTATCACTGTCATGTGAATGTGAACGAGCATGTTGGCATTCGAGGCATGTGGGGTCCGATTGTCGTTGACCCGGCACATCCGACTGCCTTGGAGAAGAAGGTGACCAAGGAAGTGCTGATGATGTTCTCGACATGGGAATCGAAAAATGCCGATAAATATGGCGTAGGTTCCACACCTTATGATGTGGAGGATTATTTCTCGGTGAACGGTCGTTCCTTTCCGTATACTCAGCCTATTCGTCTGAAGACCGGAGATGTTGTGCGTGTTCGTTTGTTTGGTGCTGGCGGAGCCATACATTCGCTGCATATTCATGGCCATGACTGGACTGTAACGCATAAGGATGGATTACCCCTGCCGAATCCATATATGTCGGAGACCATTATGTTTGGGCCTGGCGAGCGTTATGATGCAATCTATATCGCTAACCACAAGGAAGGGCGTTTTATTTTTCATGATCATGTTGATAAACATGTCACAGCCCGAGGTAAATTCCCGGGCGGCCCCATCACTATTCAGGAGTATGAGGGTACGCCCATGGACGATTGGTATGTATGGAAAGACAAACAATATGATCCCGATTTTTTCTATACAGAGTCTATGAAGAAAGGCTATGGTCTGTTTGAGCAACCCAAGCTTCGCGGTAAGAAAGCCAAGAAGGCTCGCCGTGGTCATCGAAGCAATCTGTGAGGTGGAAATGAGATATTCTTTTCTTGTTCTCATTCTTGCCCTGTTTGCAGCCCCGGTATTCGCTGGTGCGGCGGAAGGTGGCGAACAGTTTCTGAGAACCCACTGCGCTTCATGTCATGACCTGAATGGTCCGGCGCCGCAGACCATTCGCCAGTTATGGAAGCGTGATGCGCCTGATCTTTTCTATGCCGGTAACAAGTATCGCCGTGAATGGTTGGTCGAATGGTTACAAAAACCGGTGCGCATCCGCCCTGCTGGTGTGAATTACCTGCGTCATATCAACTCGACACCGCCGAAGGATCAGAAGAAAAAGGCCGGTCGTCAGTATGATGTGCTCTGGGGTGAAGTTCTGAAGCCTCTGAAACATGTTCGACTTGACAGGAAAAAGGCCGAAATGGTTGCGGATGTGCTGATGAGCATGGTCCCGAACTATGCATTGACGGCGAATGAGAAGTTGGATACTTCGAAGAAGGTGACGCTGGATGATGGTGAGGTTTTGATTGATAAGGTGCATGGCTGTTTGTCCTGTCATCAGATTGAACCGGGCTATGGTGGTTATACCGGAGCTGAACTGTATACGGCTGGAAAGCGCCTGCAGCCTGCATATATGCTTAGCTATATTCGCCATCCAAAGCAGTGGGACCCGAAAATATGGATGCCGGGTTATCCCAAGATGCCTGAGGAAGATTTGCAGAAGATTGTCAATTATCTGATTCTGCTTGCGAAGGAGGATTTCAATGCATCCAATTAATTTGATCCTGATGGGGTTCTTTTTCTTGGGATTTACCTGTTCATTGCATGCTGAGGAAGCCTATCTCAATTACAAAACCTATTGCATGCAGTGCCATGGCATGCATGGTAAGGGGGATGGGGTGAATGTGCCGGCCATGAACGTGTTGCCGCGTGATCACAGTGATAACAAGTATATGATGACGCGTACCAATACGGAGATTTACAAGGCTATCAAGTTTGGTGGTCCGGCGGTAAACAAGTCCGTAAAAATGCCTGCCTGGGAGGATACCTTTACTGAGGAAGAGATTCAGCAACTGGTTGGTCATATTCGTACTCTGTGCTGTGAGCAGGAACTGGTACGAGGCGTGAATTTCAGGTAATTTGAGAAACGTGCCTATGAAATGCTCCTGCCCGACGGGCAGGAGCATTTTACTTTTTGTTTAATGGTCGCAGGATCGAAATGGCGTTTTCAGGGTGTGGCGGTTTGCGCTTCCTTGATGGGAATCCGGGCTGTTGCGCGTTCCAGAATGCTGACGATTTCCGCCGAGTGCGATCCTAGGATATCAGCCAGTGTTTGCTGGTCCAGTACTTCCATAAACGCCCGGCGGGCCTGATACAGCACGCGCTTCAGTGAGCAGGCGGGGCTGATCGAACAGTTATTATTGTCTTTGTCGAAGCACTCCAGCAGGTTCATATGTGGCTCAGTCTGGCGAATGATGGTGCCGATATTGATTTGTTCCGGCGGAAATGCCAGGTGCATGCCGCCATTTTTGCCGCGGATCGTGGTAATCCAGCCGTTATGCGACAACTGGTGCACAACCTTGACCAGGTGGTTGCGCGAAATGTTATAAGCTTTGGCAATTTCACTGATGGTCACGCGCTTTTCGCAATGCACGCCCAGATAAATCAGCACGCGAAGAGAGTAATCAGTATAAATCGTTAGTTGCATGGAGACTAATCATAGACGCTGTTGACATCTTTTGTCCAGTGGGTTTAAACTCGCATTCTTCATACACGGAATAACGGTATGGGATATTTTGCATTAAGATCAGAGGAGGAA